>CANNKH010000014.1 GCA_947504985.1 Methylococcaceae bacterium
AAATGCGTGATTTGGAAACGATTCGCCTTGCACTGACGGCGGCGGAAACCGGTCACCTTGTCTTTGGCACTTTACATACCACCTCCGCTGCCAAAACAATAGATCGTATTATCGACGTATTTCCCGCTGCTGAAAAAGACATGATTCGCTCAATGTTGTCTGAATCACTACAAGCCGTTATTTCACAAACACTACTGAAAAAAGTGGGCGGCGGTCGTATTGCTGCCCATGAAATCATGGTGGGAACATCCGCTATCAAAAACCTGATTCGTGAAGCAAAAGTCGCTCAAATGTATTCTGCCATTCAAACCGGGCGCAGGGACGGCATGCAAACACTGGATCAAAATTTGAAAGAGCTGGTCGATAAAGGACTAATTCCCGCCAAAACAGCAATGACCAAAGCGGTTAATAAAGAACTCTTTCTTTAGGAGAAAAAATTTTGGAAACTAATCCTGTTCTCGATCCCATCCTTGAGTTAATGGTGAAAAAGAAGGCCTCTGACCTGTTTATAACCGCTGGGCGGGCGCCAACAATAAAAGTAGATGGCGCACTGGTTGAAATATCTAAAACCCCGCTTAGCGCGGATCAAGCGTTAAAAATAGTCAGAAGCGTTATGAGTCCACGCCAACTGGATGAGTTTGAAAACACCAAGGAATGCCAATTTGCTATCGGTGTAAAAGGACTGGGGCGATTTCGTATCAGCACCTTTACGCAACGTGATGCGGCTGGGATGGTATTGCGTCGAATTGAAAATGATATTCCTAGCTCAGAAGAACTCAATTTACCCCCTATTTTAAAAACCCTGATTATGGAGAAACGCGGTTTACTTTTGTTTGTTGGCGGAACAGGTACCGGTAAATCGACCTCATTAGCCTCGCTCATCAAATACCGTAATCAAAATAGTAGTGGCCATATTATTACCATTGAGGATCCAATAGAATTCCAGCACCAGCATCTAGGTTGTATTATTACCCAGCGCGAAATAGGTATTGATACCGAATCTTACGAGGTAGCATTGAAAAATACCCTACGCCAAGCGCCTGATGTTATTTTAATTGGTGAAGTAAGAACGCGGGAAACGATGCAAAATGCCATCACCTTTGCAGAAACGGGTCATCTATGCCTAACCACATTGCACGCCAATAATGCTAATCAGGCACTGGATCGTATTTTAAATTTCTTCCCCGAAGAAATGCATCACCAATTATTAATGGATTTATCACTAAATTTGCGAGGTATTGTTGCGCAACAATTAATTAGGCGTTCTGACGGCTATGGACGATACCCCGCAGTGGAAGTACTGATAAACACGCCATTAGCCAAAGATTACATCCGTAAAGGTGAAATACAGAAACTCAAAGAATTAATGAAAAATTCCCGAGAACTGGGTATGCAAACTTTTGATCAAGCACTCTTTGATTTATATATGGAAGATAAAATTGGTTATGAGGATGCGCTAGATTCTGCAGACTCGCGTAATGAAATCCGTTTGATGATTAAGCTGGGCACCTCAAACTCCGATGACTTTCAAAATAACGAAATGATGTTGTCAGAAGAAGATGGCAACACCGACTTCTTCAAGCCGCCCCAGAAAAGAAAACGCTAGCGGATATCAAAAACATGCTAATCCTACTTACGCTACCTGTCCTTAACGACAATTATATTTATCTTATCCATGACCCCGAATCCGGTGAAACCGCTGCGGTAGATCCTGCGCTCGCTGCACCCGTTCTTGATGCGCTAAATCAGCATCATTGGTCACTTAACTTGATTCTGAATACCCACCATCATAACGATCATGTGGGCGGTAATCTGGAGCTAAAGCAAAAAACCGGCTGTAAAATTATCGCCAGTATTAGCGATCAACATCGAATTCCGGGGATTGATACCCCTGTAAAAGAAAACGATATCCTCTGGCTAGGCAAACATCCGATCCATATTATTAGTACCCCCGGACACACCAACGGGCATATTGTTTATCATTTTACAAACGATAACCTGCTGTTCTGCGGAGATACCCTGTTTGTCATGGGCTGTGGGCGTTTATTTGAGGGCAGCGCGGAACAGCTATGGCATTCATTACAAAAGTTGAAGTCCCTGCCGCCAGAGACTCGCGTCTATTGTGCCCACGAGTACACACAAACCAATGGACGCTTTGCTTTGAGTGTGGAACCTGATAATCAGGCGTTACAACAACGCATGGCGGTTATCAATCAACTGCGGGGAAAACTTACCCCTACCGTCCCCTCAACGCTAGCCGAGGAACGAGCTACCAATCCTTTTTTCAGAGAAGACAGCCCTACCCTGCAAGCCAGTCTTGGTCTGTTAAATAAAAAACCTATCGATGTTTTTACCCAATTGCGAACACTGAAAGATCATTTTTAGACGAATTTGATTTGTTCTTAAGAATGCGTATGACACCGTTCGGCAATAAAATGACTGCCAGTCCTTTGAGGACTGGCAGTCATGGCATCCACCGAAGGCTACAACACACACAACGAAGTTTACATATTTTGGATAGTAGCGATTAAATCTGAAAAATAAGCGATCACTTCAGACAAATAAACGATTAACCAGTCAATTTTTTCTTTTAGGATATAAAAATAATTGTGGTGCTTGAAATGTTCATCAGTATAAAAACTCAAGCCTCTATAAAAGGTATTGCCGCCCATAAACACCATAATCAGTGCCGCAGACTTCAACATTAAGCCTCGTACATGAGCGCTTATTTTGCCAAACGCGACACTAATAAATAGCATCATCGGCAAGGTGCCCGCACCAAAGGCCAACATCAGTGCGCCACCTTCGTAAATACTGGGTGCAGTGGTCGCTTTAACCGCCATTGCGAAAGTCAGAGGACAAGGCATCATCCCATTTAACAATCCGGCGAAAAGACTACCTATAATCGGGCCTTGAGTGCGCGAGCGGCTATAACCTTGACGTAGCCATTGCATGGGAAGCAAACGAATAGAACCTTGCAATGGTATCCAACCCAAAATGCCAAAAGCCAGCAAGATAACCACCACGCCGATAAACATTTGCAGAAGACTTTGGATTTTTCCAAAGAGACCACTGGATACCAACACGACGCCTAAAGTAGCGGCAGCAAAACCTACCAAGGTATAAACAAAAATCCGAGCCAACTGATACGTCAGGTAAGGCAAGTAAGACCGGTTATTGCCTAGTTTCATAAAATAACCAGAAACCAAGGCGCCACACATGCCCAAACAATGTCCACTGCCTAAAAAACCGGCAATAAAGGCTAAAACATAATCAAAGCCACCACCTACCGCCGCCACATCGGTCATGCCGTGCATACTATGATCCATCATGGAATGATCCATCTTGTTTCCTATCTTCGGCTTAAACGTAATGAATTGACGATAACTGACACCGAGCTTAATGCCATTGCGGCAGAGGCCAGCATGGGATTAAGTCGACCCATTGCCGCTATCGGGATAGCAATGGTGTTATAGGCAAACGCCCAAAATAAATTTTGCTTGATAATCACAATAGTAGCTTTACTTAATGCGATGGCATCAGCGACTTTTAAAATATCGCCTTGTACTAACGTTAAATCGGCAGACTCAATAGCAATATCAGTCCCGTTACCAATAGCAAAACCAACACTGGCAGCGGTCAGTGCGGGCGCATCATTAATGCCGTCGCCTATCATGCCGACATATTTGCCCTGGGCTTTTAGCGCTTCGATAATCGTCAGCTTTTGTTCGGGTCTGGCATTGGCGATAACTTGCTCAATACCTACTTTAGCAGCAATATAATGAGCGGTACGTGCGACATCGCCGGTCGCCATCAGTGTTTCAATACCCAGTTTGTGCAATTTGGCGATAGCCTCTTTCGCGTGGGCTTTAGGTTTATCGGCGATACCAAACAGCGCCGATGCTTTGCCGTTGACCGCCATGTAAACTGGCGTTTTGCCTTGATCTGCAAATTGCAGAGCCGCTTGTGCCAGCTCCGAAAGCGATACCTGTTGTGCTTCCATCCAGGCTTGATTACCCAACAAGACCGTTTTACCATCCACTTCAGCGCTAATGCCGCGACCAGTTTCACTATAAAAATGACTACATTCTTTGATAGTAACCGCCTGTTCACGGGCATACTCAACAATGGCTTTACCGAGGAAATGTTCGGAATTATTCTCGGCGGATGCCGCCAACATGATAATTTTTTCTTGGCTTAAACGTGATAATTTCAGCAGGTCACTAACTTTAGGTTTGCCTTCGGTAATGGTTCCGGTTTTATCAAAAACAATAACATTCAACTTTGCCGCAATCTCCAAACTTTCACCATTACGGATATAAATACCTTTTTTTGCCGCTTGCCCAGTTCCCACCATAATGGCAGCGGGCGTTGCCAAACCTAAGGCACAAGGACAGGCAATTAACAACACGGTAATGGCATTACCAAAAGCAAATCCAAAGGGTGCACCAACCAGCATCCAACCCACAAAAGTCAAGCCCGAAATAGCCATAACACTGGGGACGAACACGGCAGAAATTTTATCGACCTGTTTTTGAATAGGCAGTTTGGTGGATTGCGCTTGATCGACCATATGGACGATACCAGCCAATACGGTATCCATGCCGACTGCAGTAACTTTAATGCGCAACACGCCGTTGCCATTAACACAACCTGCGATGACTCGATGACCTATTTCTTTAACTACCGGCATACTTTCACCGGTGACCATTGATTCATCAACCGTCGAAATACCTTGGTAAACCAGTCCATCGGCGGGAATTTTTTCACCAGGACGGATCAAGACCTGATCATCAATCTGCAAGGTTTCGACATCAACATTTAATTCTTCGCCATTGCGTAGCAACGTTGCCGTTTGTGGCTGTAAATCAACTAATTGCCGAATAGCTTCACCCGCTTTGCCTTTAGCTTTTTCTTCCAGATAACGCCCTAACAGCACAAAGGTGATAATCGCTGCTGCGGCTTCAAAATAAAGATGTCCTTTACGAAAAAAAAAAGCAGGCAAACTATACAAATAGGCCGATCCCACCCCTAAAGCAATCAGGGAATCCATATTGGCAGCACGATGCTTCGCTAAACGCAGGGCTTTATCGAAAAAGGGTTTGCCTGCCCAAAAAACCACAGGGGTCGCCAATAAAAATTGCAGCCAATGCCAACGACGCGAAGTTGTCATGCTCATTGCGATAGCAATCACTGGCGCACTCAGCACCGCTGACCACAGCAAACGCTGGCGTGCCAAAACAATTCGCTGCTGTTCCTTTTCAATCATTTTTTTGCGCTGCGACAAGGTATCCATAGGAAAAGCTTTATAACCTAGACTCTCGACGCTGGCACAAACCTCCTCCTTACTTGTGTGCCCGAGCACAGTCAGCGTTTCCGTACCGAAATTGACATTAACTTGCTTAATTCTTGGATCACGCTTTAACACCATTTCAAGCAGTAGTGCGCAGGACGCGCAAGTCATCCCTTCGATAGCCAAATCAATTTCCTTAAGTTTGCCAGAAAATTCGATTTTTTGACCTCGACTAAGCAATCCCTTGCCTGATTTATGGCTCATATTGCCCAAAACAGTATCCAGCAAAATCAATAAATTAGCTTTCGGCAAGCGACTAGGATCAAACTCAATGATCACTGAGCCTAGTGCAAAAGTTGAGCGCACCCGTTTAATCTCCGGGCGCTTTTTTAGCAGGATTTCAAAAATATAACCACGATCCTGATCATTTTTTAAAACGGGGGCAATAATTCGGAGTCGTCTTTTTAGTTGATGAACCAATCTAAAATTTTTGTAAAGCGGTGTTGTGGAATCCATCACTAAGACTCGTAAAAATTATCAGAATAAAATAAGTTGGAATGATATCGTGAAGGTATTCAAGACAGAAACAACCTTAAGCGGTCTTTATCTGTTTTGGATTACGCGAACGCATCAATAAAAAAACCATATAAGAGACGGCTAACCATTCATAACGATACTTTATTGGATTGGGAATCCATAATTTAGTAATGTGCTCCCAATGCAGCTTTATCAAAAAAAGCACTAACATATCGTTGAAAAAATCAATCATGGCTTTTTCAGGATCGTTAAACAGGGCTTTCTGATGTTTTAAGCCCACCTTAGATAAAATTTTAGCGGCTTGTAGTGTTTCCTTCGCCTCATCGTACTTTCGGTTAAACCACTTACTAAGGCTTAAGTTTTCGACCTTGCCTTTTATGACCTTGAGTTTACTGACGGGGATGGCTTTATCTTCATAAAATGCTTTTTTCTCCAAATCAGAAATAATTTGAAAAAGCATTTTAGCCAAGGTTTTAAAATCGCAGACCGTTTCCTGATAACGAATCGATAGCTTTTTTTGTCTTGAATAAAGGTTGACGCGATAAATGCCATCCAATTTTAAAAGTGCTGCTGTTAATGCCTTAGCCGTCACTGATTCACAAAACTGCATAGGGATTTGAAAGCGGATATGACCTTCTTCACGGTAGCGTAAAACAAATTGTTTCTGGATAGCCATAAGTTAAAAAAACACACGAAGTAAAAGAAAAAACGGGGATTTTTGATGACTCAGAAATCCCCGATTTACCACAATGCTATTAGCAATTAATTGGCGTCTTCTTGCGTCTCCGCAACAAGATCTTCCAAACTCTCTTTTTGATGCAGAACAAAATCTTTACCTGCATCGACAGCTTTGGTGGTACTTGAAATAATTTCCTTTCTATATTTATAGATCAGGTAGCCAGTTACCATACCAAGACCAAATACCAGAACGGGATGTTTAGCGATATTTTTCATCAGTTTTCTTCCTGTATGAACGGTTGCGGACGTTACTGTTCCTTGAACAAGTTGTGAGCCCATTGATTTATGGCCTTCAGCCATGCCTTGCATTACCTGTTTGCCATGCGTATGTGACATTTTTTCCTCTCGTTAAGATAATAGCATGATGTGACGATTAACCTGATTTATCAGATTCGACTAACACGTCATCTTCGTTGAGCATTTCATAAATACCTTTACAGCCTTCACAGCAAAATACTTTATCCCCCTCTTTCGTGAGTAATCTAAAGCCATCGACTTCAACAACTAGACCACAAAGGTCACAATTTTTTTTATTATCACTCATCATAATTCAAGGTTAAATCAACAAAGCCCAAATGCTACCAAAGAAAAAAGGGGTGTTCAAGCGGGGGTATTCAATAATAAACTCATACTGGCGCGAACAATATTATTGGAAATTCTATCTAAAATAAAGCAAAATCTATGCCGTAAAATAATAAACAGCCTATCTAACACCCTATTAATTAATCATTAAAAGAGATTCACCATGAAGCATCCGTCTGAAAAAACCTACCCTGAAATTATCAAACAGGAAGATCGGGAAATGACCAACTCGCTCCCTAAAGTTGACATGATTGTCATCGGGATAGCAACGGGTGTTGCGGCATCCGCTATCATCCAAACCAGCAAAGGCATTATCGCAACACTAGCTAAAAATCCACTGATATTATTTGGTTTTGGTATTGCTAGCGGCATTGTTGCCCACAAATACCGTAAAGAGATTATTGCCATTTCAAGCCAGATTGGCGAAGAAGGCAAAGATTTTGTGCTACGTCAACAGCAAGGTCTTAAGGATATATTGACAGCGAGCCAAGAAGACATAGAAAAATCCTAACCTATTGCCTTGCCTATATTTTTTAACATACAGGCTATCCAAATTTCATATTTTTATCGTTATTCCAACATAGCTGGCACACATCATGCTTAATTTAAATCCGCCCCATGGGGCTGGATCGGATGGTGTTGGTTGTCTATTACGCGAGCACACTAATATACTTTTTTAAGCATTAAAAAATAGTTAGGAAAAAATATGAAATCTAGAAGTCGTCTCTCTTTATCGCTTGCAATACTTTTATGCCAAGGTATCAGCGTTAATGCACTTGCCGCTGGCGAAAATAAATCATGTCAATTATTGATTGCAAATCAGCTCTTTGATGGCATCAATTTTCCAGAGACTAATAAAGCGGTGTTAATTGAAGGCAATAAAATCAAGCAAGTAGGTTCGCCTAACCAACTACGCGGACTATGCAAAAACAAAATAAACCTGGGTGATGCAACCATTTTGCCTGGGTTTATCGAATCCCATGCACATGTGACCTTCCAGGCTGTCAATCAAGCCAATGTACTTGAGCATGGCATAACCACCGTGCAGGATACCGGCGGTCCGTTATTGGCACCTACTGGTGGTCAAGGCAAATTACGTTTATTGAGTACCGGCCCTATTATCCAAGCTAATGGCGGCTATCCACTTAATGTATTTGGCGGTGGCGAAGGAGGGTATGACAAAATCGGTTATCCCGTTAATTCTGCGCTTGAAGCTGATGGGGTAGTTCAACATCTCGTTGATGGTGGAGCAACCGCTATCAAGATTGCCTTGGAACTCGGCGGAGAAACTGGAGCGCCGTGGATGCAGCCCCACGGCGATACACCTGTACCCACCACGCCTTGGGATATGCTTTCTGAGGAAATCGTTCAAGCCATTGTGACTAAAGCGCATGCGCTTAACAAGCGGGTTATTGCGCATGTCGGTGAGAATATTGGCTTTGAACGGGCGCTAAATACCGGGGTTGATGAATTAGCCCACATGCCCTGCTCTGAAATCAGAGAAGATTTACTTCAGCGTGCGGTAGATCAGGGGATTACCTTTGTAACAACCATTGATACGTTATCATCTTGTGTTGATAGCAGTACCCATAAAGGCATTCATTCCAATATGATGAGCCTGGCAGCCAAAGGCGCAAAGTTTATCTATGGTTCTGAAATTGGGCACGACAATGTGCCTTGGGGGATTAATGGCGAAGAAATGCATAGCATATTGCATTTAGGTAGCGGTGATGCTGTTGATTTTAATGAGGTTGTTAATGTATTCAGAGCAGCCACCTCAAAGGCGGGTGAACATCTGGGACTGGCTCCATTGGGCACATTAACAGTCGGTGCGCCAGCCGATATTATCGCCGTGCGAGGTAACCCCTTCCAACGCTTTAAAATACTGGAATATCCAGATTTAGTGATGTCGGGTGGCCGTATTGTTATCAACAAATTCAAAGCTAACTGAAAGTAAAGCACTTAACATCCATTAAGGAATGAGTGCGACACGCTCGGCAAGATAACGACTGCCAGTCCTTTAAGGACTGGCAGTCGTGGCATCCACTGAGGTTACTACGCACACAACGAAGTGTGTTGTGCCCATTCCTAAGGGATATTATCTGTATAATTAACGCCCTTTTATCGCTTTATTCGACGCTTTCATCAAAGCAATCCGCAATGCACCCGTTAAGCTATCGCCTAAACCAATGCGGCTAGCAAAAGCCGGAATTATTATCATAGAGACGATAGCCAACCCGGTACCTAGCAATATTGAACTGGTATCGCCTAGTTGATGGCTTGCTGTAGCATTTGCTAATTCTTGCTTCATTTGATAAACCTCTTGGCATGTTAAAATGATTAATTTTTTCATCAATCAAGCATAAAAGATGCCAGAACATAAGCTTATGCTAATAGTGCGTCACTAGATTCTGCTGAGCAGGTAATGTGCATTAATCATTAATTAACACTTTGTAATATAATGAATTTTTTGTTACAGCATAACCATAAGCTATGGCGATATGCGTTAAAGTCTATATTTGACTTTGAAATAAATGGCTTAAAAAATTAATTAAGCAACACTCGTTTTTTTCAGACATTGACCAGACTGTGTGATATGCCACACTTTTAAAATGGCTTTATTAATCAATGCCGCTATTTCTAATAGATTTAAAAATAAATCGGCGATATCACTTACTGAGTTAGGTCATATAACACAGTTTAATTATGACAATCGAAGCGCTGGATACGCCCTATCAATGAGGTAATTTCATCGCAGTCGCTGCTTATAAAATCTACCTTCTTATAACTTTAATGAATTGTTGCCAGTTTCCTCTTAGCCCTTATCCGGTGAAGCTCCCTCAAAAAGACTTTCGCCTTATGATTAAACTTGTACATTTTTTGCAAAAAATCAGTGAAAGTAAGACTTATCAAACGCTACTTGAAAACAGTTTGCCTAGCACCGCAACACTAAAGATTAATCATCATTCCATTATGATGGGCTATGATTTTCATCTGAGCGAATCTGGTCCAAAGCTTATAGAGGTGAATACTAATGCCGGTGGAATCTGGTTTGCTTATTTGTGCAACAACCCGCAAGCAAGCCACTTTGCAGGGCGATCAGGACACCGACTGCTGAATACTTTTTTAACCGACTATGCTCTGTTCAAACAGAGACTTGATGCTCGACCTGAGTGTATCGTAATTGTTGATGACCATCCCGAAGCACAATTTTTGTATCCTGAAATGCAGGTTTTTGCGGCATTATTTAAACACGCCGGTATTAAAGCGATGATTGCCGATCCGCAAAGACTAAAAATAAAGAGTGGTAGGCTTTTCCTCGACGATCAGCGTATCGACATGATTTATAACCGTCATTGCGATTTCTATTTGCAAACCTCTGAGATGGAAATAATCAAAGCAGCTTGGATGAATGCTCAGGTTTGTCTTAGCCCTAATCCTCGCTGCTATGGCCTGCTGGCCGATAAACGACGAATGATTTTATGGTCTAATCCAAAGCTGCTCAGTAAACTTGGCTTAAATAAGGATGAACTTGAACTGTTAGGTAACACCATCCCGCACACCTTAGCACTGGAGTCACTAGCCATTGAAGAAGCCAAACGAACCCGCAAGCAATGGGTGTTTAAGCCCAACAACGGCTTCGCCAGTCGCGGTGTTTATGTCGGTAACAAGCTTACGACAGCAAAACTCGCTGAGTTAGATCCCCACACCACCCTTATTCAACAATGGGTTCCACCCTCCATCAACAAATACAGCGATGAGTTACCTTTTAAAACTGATTTTCGACTATTTGCGTATCGTAAGCAGATTATTGGCGTTACAGCACGTCTTTATCAAGGACAAGTTACCAATATGCGCACTCCGAATGGTGGCTTTGCCAAAGTAGTGATAGCCTAGAAATACGGGGACTCCATAATCTCTACAAACTGATGCAATCGAACCATTGTGTAATATCGCATTTTTAACGCCTTGATCTGCGGTATATAAAATCATAAAGGTAAAAATAATTACTACAACCTATTGATTTTATTTACCTGCATTGTTTTGCAGGAACGATCCAATTTTCCTGTCGGTTTAATGGGCGTTTTGTCTCTATAGACTTTCAGATAAATAACTTCCACTGATACCTCTATAACATTTTGATTAACAATGATTTTATTTTCACAAAATGGAAATTATTTATCTGAAAGTCTATAGCTGAAGTATTTTGCTAATTAGGAAATGTCTTGTGCTAGCCTGTCATAAATTCTGGTGATTGCCCCTTTGTTCTGCTGAACAAAAAGTTTCGCTTTTTCAGTCAGTTGTTTTCTAAAAACCGGGGCTGAATACAGACTGAGCAGAGCATTTTCAACAGCGTCTTTATCCTGACATTGTATTGCTGCGCCTTGCGTTAGTACACCTTGGGCGATGTCTTTGAAATTATCCATATAAGGACCGAACAGAACAGGCACGCCAGCCGCTATAGCTTCCAAAATATTGTGCCCACCGACCGGAACCAGACTGCCGCCAACGAATGCAATATCCGCTACGGTATAAAGCAGCTTTAATTCACCAAGCGTATCTGCCAGATAGACATCAGTTGACGACTGGCAAGCGATGCCGGTTGTGCGCATGGTAACTTCCAAGTGATGTTGCTCACACAGCTTTTTTACGTCAGTAAATCGCTCTGGGTGTCTAGGGGCGATTATCAGCAGTAATTGAGGTATTTGTAATTTAATTTTTTGATAAATTTCCAGACATAATCTTTCTTCATCTTTATGAGTGCTGGCACATATCCAAACAAATCGCTCACTGAACAAATTTGTTTTAAGCAACAAACCTTGTTCAATAATTTCTGGTGAAACATCCACATCAAATTTCATGTTGCCTAACGCCACTACTTTTTCGCTGCTGGCACCAATGCTGATAAACCGTTGGCTATCATGCGGTGTCTGTGTTGCGATCAGCTTGGCTGCAGCCAAGGCGGGGTGAACCAATGCAGGAAGCTTTAGATAACCCTGCGCCGATTTTTCGGATAAACGGGCATTGATGAGATATAAAGGTATATTATTTTTACTACAGTAGGCGTAAAGATTAGGCCAAATTTCAGTTTCCATGATAACGGCTAGCCTGGGCTTAAAACAGTGCATAAACCGACTAACGGCATCAGGAATATCATAAGGCAGATAAACATGTGTGACGGTATTTTTCAGCGCTGCGGTAACACGGGCGGAGCCAGTTGGTGTTGTCGTAGTGATTAATAGCTTAGCTTCAGGATGCTTATACTGTATCAGCCGAATTAACGGAAATAATGCTTCAGTTTCACCAACTGAAACGGCGTGAAACCAGATAACATCTTCATGATATTTTTTTCTGTATAAAGCAATGCGTTCATGCCAGCGGTTTAGATAATCAGGTGCTTTTATACCTCGCCAAAGCAAGCGTAGCGCGATAAAGGGGATAATTAAATAAAACAGACTGGAATAAAAAGCACGCATAAAAATGGGAATACCATTGTAAGTGCTGAGAGATTAGCAACATGATGCCATTGAGCAATGGCATATAAACTAAAATGACGTAGACGCGGGCATTGCCCTATTAAGTTAAGACTCCACGAAACTAGAAAAGTAATCTTCCTCATTTCGTGGAATCTAGTTTTTTATAGATAGCGCTTATGCTTCGGCAGCGATTTTAATAGGTAGCGTCACACTAACATCACTATGAATGGTAATGTCAATATTGTAATCACCAACATGACGAATCGCGCCATGGGGCAGACGGATTTCGTGTTTTTCTACCGAGATGCCAGCACTTGTAATGGCTTCAGCGATATTATGCGTACCCACTGAACCAAATAATCGACCTTCATCACCCGCTTTATGAGTGATGACAATAGTCAATTTACTCAATGAATCGGCACGAGCTTGAGCAGCGTGCAATTTTTCAACGGCTGCTTTTTCAAGTTCTGCGCGGCGCTCTTCAAATTCAGCAATTTTCTTAGCGCTTGCAGCAACTGCTTTTCCTTGTGGAACCAGATAGTTTCTACCGTAACCTGCTTTAATGGTGACTTTATCACCTAAATTACCCAAATTAGCTATCTTTTCAAGAAGTATGACTTCCATCTTTTATTACCTCAGTTTTTCGACTTTTAGCCGACTATTTTTACGCCATCAGGCGTTGGATTGATTAAGTTTGTTTTTTCGTAAGTTCAGCCACGCATCAGCCAGCCCGACTAATGCAACGGGTAATAAGGCGTGGGGTATCATAAATAAAGTGACATAAAACATGGGTACCGTATAACGAGCCAGTTTCATTGCGCCAAATAGTGTATGTAAAACGGCTGTTCCAATAACGGCATAGAGTACAAACAATAAAATAGCCGCATTCCATGACACTTCGGAAACAATTCCACTGCTCAGTGATGCAATGGCTATAACAAGAATGCTGCCTATTGCCAACCTTGGTTGCGTGCTAAGTGATAGATATTCCTGCCGGAAGCCGCCAGGATTAAAGAGATTCGCTTGCCACCAACGACCAAGAAATAAACCGAACAATAAGCTAAAAACCATGCCTGCAGCAACTACACCAGTCATGTAATGTGACATGACACTTATCGTCCGCTCAATATCTTCAATGGGAGCATTGGCATTAACCGGCAAAATTTGTGCAAGCAAGGTTTTCCACATTACCGCAACTTCCAGGTTATATAGGTAATAGCCAACTACGCCAACTACGCCTAATAATACAGCGATTTCAACAGCTAGCGATAAATGTCGACCCTCGCGCAATACAATTGAAATTAACCAGACAGGGAGCCACAAAACTACGGCATAAGCGAGTGCAAACTGATAATTACCAAGCAGCATTAAGCCAAGGACACCGGCTGCCACGCTTGAGCACAATAATACATATAGGCCTTCAAAAGCCCCGAGCCTTAAGGTGACCAGAGCAACTGAGGCTGAACTTACTACGCTGACAGGGGGCATAATGAGTGACAATAATGCCAGGGAGGAAGCCACTATCATGGCCTGCATTCTTCCCCGCATAATATAAGTCGCTAAAAAATTCACTATTTCCCCTGTGCTTTATTTATGCGCGTCGCAGAAAGGTAATAAGGCAATAAAACGTGCTCGTTTAATCGCCACACACAACTCTCTTTGATATTTGGCACTGGTTCCAGTAATGCGGCTCGGAACAATTTTGCCGGTTTCAGTAATATAATCACTCAATAAATCCAGATCTTTATAATCAATCTGTGTACCGCCTTCTGCGCTAAATCGGCAGAATTTTTTACGTCTGATGTTACGTGCCATAATAATTCTCTTAAATCCTTGGTAAGGTGTGTCTTTTTGGAAAGTGTTTATTCAGGAATAATTTCGTCAGTATCGAAATCTTCATCGATGCTATCCAAGTCAATTTCATCATCAGCAATAGCGGCCGCTACCAGTGCAGACGCTTCTTTGGCTGCCGCATCTTTAGCTCTTGACTCAGCGAGTTTATTTTCTTCAGCGGTTGTTGTAGCAATGATTGATGTTTCTGTAATTGCTTGTTTTTGAAGCAACGTCATGCTACGCAAAATTGCATCATTAAAGCGAAATCCGGTTTCCAATTCCGCCAAAGTAGGCTGATCGCATTCGACGTTCATGAGTACATAATGTGCTTTATGCATTTTTTTTATCGGATAAGCCAAATGCCGACGACCCCAATCTTCCAAACGATGGATTTTTCCAGAGCTTGCTTCGATAGTTGATTTATAGCGTTCAATCATTCCAGGAACCTGAACACTTTGGTCAGGATGGACTAAAAAGATTATTTCATAATGTCTCATTATTTTTCCTTTCGGTTAAAGCCTTCCCTTTTATATTTAAGGGTAAAGCAAGGAGGGACGGACGCCCCATAGAACCGAATATTATATAGGCTTTTTTTAGTATTGAAAATGAAGCATGCAATTTAAAATCAGAAATATACAACATTATAACTAGCTAATTCAAATAGCGCTTGCCGTTGTCGGTTATCAGACTCGTACAATCAGAATTTCAGCTTGACAAAAAATCTGCATCGTAGACACTAGAGGCGTTTTAACAACCTAAGAGTACCATTTTGAACGACATGCCACTGAGTATGCTATTTGGCATACTTGCATTAATGCTCATTCTTTCCGCTTTTTTCGCTGGCTCAGAAACATCTTTAATGTCTTTAAACCGTTATCGTTTAAGGCATATGGTTAAGTTAAAGCATCCTGGTGCAATAAAAACACAAAATTTATTGCAAAGACCGGATCGTTTACTTGGTCTCATACTGTTGTGTAATAATTTTGTTAATAATTTCGCAGCTTCGATAGCCACTGTCATTGCTATCAAGCTTTATGCTAATGACGAATCAATCATTGCTATTGCTACTGGAATTTTAACCATTGTTATGCTTATTTGCTCAGATGTAACACCTAAGACATTGGCCGCTATTAAACCGGAGCTACTTGCCTTTCCTGCGGCATGGATTTACACCCCGTTACTAAAAATACTTTATCCCATCGTTGGCTTCGTCAATTTATTTGTTAATCTGCTGCTTCGTATTGTCGGTGTTGATGTCAAAAAAAGCCACCATGACAGCCTAAATAAAGATGAGCTAAAAAGTATCATTACCGAAGCTGAAAGCCTGATGCCGATACGTTACCAAAAAATGCTCTTGGGTATATTAGACCTCGAATCAGCAACGGTTGAAGATATTATGACACCGCGCAATGAAATCGTTGGTATTGATCTGGAATCCACCATTGAAGACATCGTTAAACGAATCAAAACCAGCCCTCATTCTCAATTGCCTGTTTATAAAAAAAGTGTTGACAGGGTTATTGGTCTTTTACAGTTAAGAAAGGTGCTGATCGAAGTCAATAATGAAGATTTTGATAAGCAAACTATTATCAATTTATTAGCTAAACCCATATTCATCCCCGAAAGCACGCCTGTGCATACGCAGATGCTACGTTTTAAAAGCGAGAAAATACGCATAGGACTGGTTGTAGATGAATATGGCGATGTGCAAGGTCTTGTTACCCTAGATGATTTATTACAAGAAATAGTTGGTGAATTGATTACAGATGTCACTACAGCCGCCAGAGAACAAGGTGATGGTAGTTATTTGGTTGATGCCAATATTACGGTAAGGGAATTAAACCGAGTTACGCAATGGTCTCTACCAACAGAAGGACCTAAAACGCTTAATGGTCTTATTATTGAGTTTATGGAAACTATTCCAGAACCAGGGATTTGTATCGATTTGCATGGCTACTCTATCGAAATTATAAAATGCGATAAAAATACCGTTAAACTGGTCAAATTTTTGCCTAGAAAATAATGCCTAGCCTATTTTAAAAAAATGTATTTTCTTGGATAACTAAAATAATACCGACTATAATTAAAGCTCATCCAAGACCATAAAATGTTGCAATGGCGAAACTTACTGTTTTTTTTAAATATAAAGCGATTGATTCATACTTGTTTGAGAACGGTATTGTTCATATTGGTCGAGATGAAACTAATAACTTGATTATAGATAGCCTTGCTGTTGCGCCTGCGCATGCTGTTATTATTATTCGTGATGATGAAAGCACTATCAAACAACTTAATGACAATTTTCCTTTAATTATCAATGGACAGAAGGTAAAGGAATGTAATTTGCGCGATAATGACACCATAACGATAGGAAAACATGATGTTGTTTTTAATACAACCTTACCGGTAGATAAATCCCAACCCTTCGATCATCCTGTTGTTTTTGGTAAGGAATCTTTTGATCATCATGTCGATAACGAATCGCATTTGCCACCCGCAAGTCTGCAAGTGATGAATGGCAGCAGTATTGGTAAGGTATTATCACTAAAGAGACCCATGACACGTTTAGGCTCTAATGGTAGTGGTGTTGTTGTTATTGCCAGAAAAAAAGAGGGCTACTTTGTGTCGACATTAGAAATTGTAGGCGTCATAGCCCTTAATGGTATTCCTATAGAAAATAACTATATCAAGTTAAATAACAACGACATATTAACCATAAACAATGTTTCATTGCAGTTTTTTTTGAATTAAAACCACACACCATTCAGAATCGCTTTAACCTATACCCAAGCTTTTTAGTAATCATTCAGCCTCTATAATTTGGGTAGCACTACAATACCAATGATAAAAGACAAGCTGGCAAGTTGAATTACTTGGATCTGAAGCAATTCGTCATCGTTCCATCTTGCAAGACTATCCAGCCAATTTTTGAAACCAATGACTCGTTGCTTGTCGGGATCTACGCGAGTCCTACAATCATAGCAGAGATGTTTTTGCTCTTGGGTTTCAGAGCGTTTTACTGTATGGGTTGAATGGGGCACTTAATGTTCATGCGCGTAATGGAAAAATTGTACATTTTCGTCATTCTTATTGCAGAACCACCAGAATTATTTTTTAACTCAAACAGCGTGCGGAATGTCGACTTAACAACACGATTATTTCAATCAGAAAATAATTAAATAAATTAATTGAATTTTTTGCTTAAATTCCATATTCTTTCACGGTTTAACTTTTAGCCGAGCTGTAATCCTATTCTTAAAAACTACAGCTCTTTTTTAACACCAAGAGAGGTCAATATGAAAAAAACATTAATAACATTGGGTTTTGCTTTAGTTGCTTTAAGCGGACAAGCATTTGCTGATGAGCAAATCGAGATTGGTAAAAAGATTTATGAACGTGCTTTTGGTCGTGGTTGCGGCACTTGCCATGACATTGCATCAAACCCACAATTAACTGCTTTAATCAAAGCAGGTCAATTGGACAGAGCAAAATTTGAAACTGTGCTTAAAGAAGGCAAAGGCGGCATGCCAAAAGCCATCGAAGAAATCATGAAAAATAAAGCAGTTGAAAAAGCTGGCTACGGTGAAGATCAAGCGGTTGACGCGTTATACAAATATATCGAGTCTAAATAAGCATCTGACTCCAATATAAAAAAAGCCGCCCTAGTCATAACTAGAGCGGCTTTTTTTGTCCATTGGTTTTTAGTGTCGGCTCAAATAGCGAATAATAGTTTCTTTAGACGGTAGTTTTTTAAGGTTGGTTATCAAAATACCCGCTACTGCTGCCAACATCAAGCCGCACGATGCAAAGCTTAAATAAATAAGACGCTTTAACTGCGACATTTCCTGCATGAGTTGTTTGTTATCAATCGCCTGTTCTTGTTTAGCCGGTTCTGAGTAAGATCGCAATACTTTAATATCATTTTTTAAGTCTTCGATGGTACCTAGCGAATTAGTTACCGTGCCCGCACGAAGACTTGCCTCCAACGATCTGAGTTTGCTCTCAATGGAACCACTAACCAAACCAACAAATTGCCCTTTCAGCGTATTAACTTCCGCAGACAACATCGGATTGACATCGGTAACAGTAATCTCGGCAACAGTGGCTTTTTTGTAGCTGGATAAAAAATTATTAGAAGGAAGTGATATAAAACCGGCAACAAAAATGACGGTCATCAGAAAAAAAACGCCGCTTAACAACCATCTGTTCGCTTTCATTAATTGTTGATGTGATGGAATGCTGTGCAGAACAACGAGTTTTGAATTTATTTTCGCTGTATCTAGTTTATCGTGGTCACTCATTATTACTTCCTCTCAATCCAGGCAATAAAGCGGCTTGGTTGAACGATTATTATTATGTACGGGCTACCGGACAAAACATGCTAGTTTAATCAGCTGTTTTTACCTTGCTTTCAATCGCTTAACCGCTGCTATCCGCATTCTTAGCGCATTCAATTTTATAAAACCTTCTGCATCTTTTTGATTATAAGCGCCGCCATCTTCCTCAAAGGTCGCAATACTTTCATCAAACAAACTGTCAGTGTCAGATTGGCGACCAACCACAATCACGTTGCCTTTATACAATTTCAATCTGACTTTACCGTTAACTGATATTTGCGAGGCATCAATCATCGTTTGCAGCATTTCGCGTTCAGGACTCCACCAATAACCGTTATAGATTAATGATGCATAACGCGGCATCAACTCATCTTTTAAATGCGCCACTTCCCTATCAAGTGTTAACGATTCGATAGCACGATGCGCTTTCAACATAACCGTACCCGCCGGCGTTTCGTAGCAACCGCGTGATTTCATGCCGACATAGCGGTTTTCGACAATATCTAGCCTACCGATACCATTTTCCCCAGCCACTTTGTTTAATTTTGCCAAGACTTGTGCAGGTGTATGAGGCTCATCATTAATAGCAATAATATCGCCCTGACGATAGGTCAAATCAATATAACAGGCTTGATCAGGCGCCGCTTCAGGTGAAACTGTCCAGCGCCACATCGCTTCTTCCGGCTCGGCCCAAGGATCTTCCAAAACGCGACCTTCATAAGAAATATGTAATAAATTGGCATCCATAGAATAAGGCGATGACTTGCCTTGCTTCATTTCTACTGGAATACCATGTTTTTCAGCATAATCCAACAAGGTTTGGCGTGATGTTAAATCCCATTCCCGCCAAGGCGCAATAATATGAATATCAGGGCGCAACGCATAAGCACCTAGCTCAAAACGTACTTGGTCATTGCCTTTGCCGGTCGCACCGTGGGAAATAGCATTCGCACCAGTTTCATTAGCAATTTCAATCAAACGCTTGGCAATCAAAGGGCGTGCAATCGATGTACCCAATAAATATTCACCTTCATAAATCGTATTTGCACGGAACATAGGAAATACGAAATCACGCGAAAACTCTTCGCGCAAATCATCAATATAGATTTCTTTGATGCCTAGTGCCTGCGCTTTGGCGCGAGCGGGCTCAACCTCTTCACCTTGCCCTAAATCCGCAGTGAATGTAACCACTTCACACGCATAAACATCCTGTAACCATTTAAGAATAACGGAAGTATCCAAACCTCCGGAATAAGCCAATACCACTTTATTGATTTCCGACATATCGTCCAGTGCCTCGAGTTAAAAAATGTTACGGATTATACCGGAAATTAGAATTTTCAGCAGAAACGATGACCAAAATCAACCCTCACCTGCTCTAACATCAAATTCAATTTTCCAGCGTCCGTTGTCCCGTTGCGATACTGCGTTGAGTTCCAGCGTGCCAACTTCGGTTATTGCCGCACATAAATGCACCGGGACGACTTCTCCGGGACGATGATTTTCCACTGGCAAAGTAATTTCAATTTCAGCCAGTTCGGATAATTCTTCATCCGTCCAATAATCTAGGCGGGTACCTACGCTGTCTTCACGGCGGGTGTTTGAAGCAAAAAAGCGGAAGCGCACCGGTTCGCCGATAACCAAACCAAATTCATCATCTGGCAATTCTTCTTGAGTCCCTTCTTCCATGCCGAAAGGTGCGATACATAAAGCTTCCAGTTCAGGCATCATACCCGGCACGGCGGGCATGGCGCTTTCCACGCCGACATAATAAGATGCTGCTGTGCCACCTTTGATCCGTACCCCTTTACCTCTACGGACAAAACCGTAGTAAGCCGCGCCTCGGGCAACGGCTAGATCGAGATCGGCACCAGCCAGTAATCTCGCTTCGGGGGCTTGTTCTGCGACCAACCATGAATTCAAGACCTCCATTAAACGTACCGCTAATGCGTTGGCTTTTAATACGCCACCGTTAAACAAGACGGCCGTAGGATGCAGAAAAGTAGCGTGCTCAGGAAGATTAACGTCGGATAAATCATTGGTAGCATATTGTTGCTTAGACAGAAAGGCGGCCAAATGTCGAGTAATTCCAGCATCTTGGGCATAAGGCAAACCAGCAGTACGCAAACCAGTACGAGTACGACTGACAGGGCGGTCACCTACCACCACTCTGGGCAAAAAGCCTTCAACAAGAATCCGTTGGACTTCTTCCCGAGTCAATTCGGTACGCAATGTCCCGCCAATTAACGAAGAACCTCGATTAGCAATGACTAACGGAACATTTTCGAGACTATCGTCGTTAAACAGCTTTTCCTTAGCTTCACGGCAACCATGCGTTAGTGCTTGTAATTGCCAAGGCTGTAAACGTTGACCTTCTTTTTCCAGCTTGGCTTTAACGGTGTAAGCTAAAGCCAAATCCATATTATCGCCGCCAAGCAAGATATGATCGCCGACAGCAACCCGCGTCAACTCTAGGTTACCATTTTGCTGGGTAACCGCGATAAGTGATAAATCAGTCGTACCACCACCAATATCGATCACCAAAATAACATCGCCACAAGTCGCTTGTTTACGCCAATCGCCGTGGCTTTTTTCAATCCAGCTATACACGGCAGCTTGAGGCTCTTCCAATAAAATTGCTTGATTAAGCCCTACAGATCGGGCGGCTTCAACAGTAAGTTCACGTGCCGCTGGATCAAATGAAGCCGGAACCGTAATCACCAAATCTTGCTGTGACAACGGTGCATTAGGATACTTATAGTGCCAGGCATCACTAATATGCTGTAAATACGCAACACTGGCCTGAAAGGGTGAAACGCGTTCAACATCTTCGGGAGCTTCAGTCGGTAAAATCGGTGATTTACAATCCACACCGGCATGACATAACCAACTTTTAGCGCTGGATACCAAACGAATAGGCGTTTTACTACCCAGATTACGAGCAATTTCACCCACCAGAAATTGCGGTTTTGCCGTCCAAGGTAAAGCGGTAGCGCCTTCTGCCAGTTCAGCGTCATGTGCCTGATACAAAAATGACGGCAGTTGATAACTGTCTTCAATCATGCCTGGTGAGGTCAATTGGGGTATTCCCATAACTTGCTGGACAAACGCCTCATCAGTGTCATCGATTTTGGCATAAGACAATACGCAATGCGTTGTACCTAAATCAATACCGACAGAAAATCGTTGATGCTCCGGTGTTAAGCTTGGATCGGTTATTATCTGAGGTTCAGCTGCTTCAATAACAGGCTGATGAGCCTCCATCAGTGAACTGACAACTTCGTTAATCGATAGGTCAGGCGCTGCAACTTCAGGCATCGAAACCTCTTCAAATTTTCCCGGCACACTGACCTCTGGCTTAGGTTCCTGCATTTTTTTGATATGGTCGAACAAACTCATAAATCAACCTCGGCAGCAGCGATAATGGTTGCATCATAGCCCTGAGTCAGTTTTGGTAACCTGATGCTCGTCACTTGCCACCCCTTATGAATTAAAGCCCCCGTAAATGGTGCTTTGCCAACAATATTGCCAGTCAAGCGTACTTGAGAGGCATCAAAGCCTGGTTGCAGCGTAATTCTTGAACCTTCCTGTTCACCACGCACCGGCGCAAGGCTAAAGTGTTCATTAAGCACTTTAGTACATCCCTCATGAACAACACGCGCAACAACACCGATATCGGCATCGCTAAATGCAGCAATATCTTCCTTGATAAAATCAATAAAACGCGCCTCTTTTTGCAATAAGCCAAGTAACTGCAATGCCGCATCGGGGGTAGATTCTTTTAGTACTACCGGCTCTGGCACAGGGGCATGAACGATTTTTTCAACCACTTTTTCAACGACCTGGATAACAGGCTCCGGCATTGAGGTAGCTTGTTGGACAACCCTCTCTGCTGGTTTTTTCTTGAATAAACTGATGACCATCACTAGCAATAAGCCAATCAGCGCCAGTGATAATAAGGCAACCGTGCCCGCCAAACACACATGCCATAAATCAAATGTCGTAGGTTTTATTGATAAATCAATAGTGTATAAAGTATTCATGAGTAGTGGATTGCTCGTTAGTTATTGAGATTGAGCTGATTTACGCGCAGCCTCGGAAAACATCAGGCTTTGCAGGGCATCTCGTGTGGTTTGCATACGCATCTGCTTTAAATGCCGATCGGCAATAATGCCAGGTACCTTTTCGGTGATATAAACTTCACGCATCCCGGCTAAAACCGGCTCACACTGTTTCATGATGCTATCGGTCGCACGACGGGTATCCTGTTGTTGATAAACAGGCTTTTGCATTTCATCAGCGACACATTTTTTATATTGATATTTGGCTTGCTGAATTTTAGCTATCGTAGCATCCGTCAACTCGGTGTTATGCCATTCATTTTTAGCATCATCAGCGAGAACGTTAGCGCTAATCAGCAAAAAGACAAAAAATAGAATTTTTTTCATGGTATTCCTAATATGAGATGAGTGGAATGTTGGAACGGGGGATTTTACGCTAACTGGTAAAAAATGAATAACTGGGGTTACATGCTTAGTAACGTGTACGAAACAAGCTGAACAACTCATCAATGCCATTTCGATGATTTTTTCGTATTGTTGGTGAGCTTTCTATTTCCTGAAGATCAGGCGCTTACCTAAGACAAAGGCTTTGCCAAAAGATTAATCAATACCTGTTCATAAATGTGAGACAAAATCTCTAAATCATTCAAAGCAATGTGTTCGTTGACTTTATGAATACTTTCATTCAATGGCCCAAATTCGATGACCTGAGCGCCGGTCGGCGCAATAAACCGACCATCTGAGGTTCCGCCGCCGGTATCATCGAGCGTATCAAAGCCCGTGACGGATTTTATCGCCGCATGAGTCGCCACGATTAATTCACCCGCTGCCGTTAGAAAGGGCTTGCCGGACAAGCGCCATTGTAAATCATACTTAAATTGGTATTGATCCAGAATGGCACAGGTACGCTGCTTAATAATTTCTTCATTAAGTTCAGTAGAAAAACGCAGATTAAACTGTGCCTCAAGACTGCCGGGGATGATATTTTCCGCGCCGGTTCCGGCATTAATGTTGGATATTTGCAAACGGGTAGGCGGAAAAAACGCATTGCCATGATCCCACACTTCTTCCGTTAACGCTTTTAAGGCCGGAGCAAACGTGTGAATAGGGTTCTCTGCCAACTCAGGATAAGCAACATGCCCTTGAATCCCTGCAATAGTCAGGCGGGCGCATAACGAACCACGCCGCCCTACCCTGATGACATCACCGATCCTTTTATCGCTAGACGGCTCGCCGACCAAACACCAGTCTATTTTTTCGTTACGCTGTTCCAGCACCTCGACGACTTTAACAACGCCATGCGTTGCTATACCCTCTTCATCGCTGGTTATTAGGATAGCAATCGAACCTTGATGCTCGGGAAAAGCAATAATAAAACGCTCTACCGCTGTAATAAAAGCAGCAATACCGCCTTTCATATCCGCAGCACCACGCCCGTACAGCTTACCACCACGAATCGTCGGCACAAAAGGCGGCGATAGCCAATCGCTAAGTTCCCCCGGTGGCACAACATCGGTATGCCCAAGAAAAACAAATAAAGGTTTTGACGTGCCACGTTTAAGCCAGATATTTTTGGTATCGGAAAAACTCAAACGCTCTGTGCTAAATCCCAGCGGCGTTAAACGGGAAATCAGAATATCCTGGCAACCGGCATCATTAGGTGTGACTGATGCACAAGCAATAAGGTCTTGAAGAAGTTCAAACGTGTTACTCATAATTTGACTTGAGGGTTTTGTGCCGCATCTGTTTGCAGCAGACTTGCAGCATATCCACCCACGTTGGCGGTAAAGCCGATGATCAATTGATCACCGGTATCAAGAACTGGGCGCTTAATCAAGGTTGGGGTGTTTAACATTAATTCAATCGCTTTTTGTTCAGTTAAATCCGCTTTCTGGTCATCGCCAAGCTGACGCCAACTAATGCTGCTGCGGTTAAGCAATAGATTCCAGTCTGAATAAGCGACAAAGTGCTCCACTAAGTCTAACGTTAACCCATCGCTACGAAAATCATGGAAGCGATAGGTTATGCCGTGTTGATCCAGCCATAAACGCGCTTTTTTGACAGTATCACAATTTTTAATACCATAAAGCGTGTACATGGCAATGGTTACAACTGGCTATTTAGTAATTCATCCAAGGTTGGCAGTTCTTTATCGGCTTTACAACGCACCTTGTAAATGTCAATAAATTCCATAAAAGCCTGTTCAAGATCGGCTAAAATATCTTCTTCATTTTCACGTTCATCAGAGGGAACGTCATCCGACTCAAGATATTCGCGTTGCAAAGCCACTTCACTATTAAGTGCAAGGGTAGCGTAAATAATGGCATTATTTGAAATATTATCGTTCATGGCTTGTCTCCAGTTAAGTGTCTATCTTGTGCAGGGTAGCTGCACTGCTAGGTAAAGTATAACAGAGCAGTATCGGATTGGCTTTCTGCAATGAACATATCACAAGTTATGTAATAGTTACGTTATGTCCAATTATATTCCTGTTCTGGGTAATGAGGGTGCGGAATGTCGGGCACAACATTGACCATCGCCTGATGTCTATGTTCGTAGGGAATTTGTTTCACTAAACAGGTAATCAATTCCGAAAGCTCTTCTGTAAACTGACTAACGGAGCTATGGCTTCTTTCATCTCTGTTGGTTTGAGTTGTTTCGCAACACTATCATTGTGACGGGATTTTTATGCTTGCGGTATCTCTTAGCAGCAATTCTCATTATGGAAAGTAATTTAAATTCAATTAGATAAAGTTAATATATGTTTGGCTTTGATGTTTTCTGTCGCAGATATTGCCAATCCATACTGATAAGTTAACTTAAAATTTAGACCACAAAGTCGAAAGGTAAATATTCCTCCAACCCCATCATGATGCGTTCAATATATTGATTATTCACTATAATTTTTACATAAACCAAGTTGATGTGTTTGTATCTCATTGATTAAAAAACAT
>CANNKH010000015.1 GCA_947504985.1 Methylococcaceae bacterium
ACTTATTGATGACCTTCGTAGTAAACTTGTTGAATTACAAGTAGATTTAATATGCCAATGTAATCCTTAAGTCAATAGCTTAACAATTCATCAAATTTCCTTGCTGGTCTGATACCTCCCCCTTCAGGGCATAAGTATCTACACAAGTTTTCTAAGCCGTCATTCCGGCAGGGATTGCCGGAATCTAGGTCACATGGACGTGAAGCTTACGTTAAACTCAACCATTTTCAGGAACAAACAGGAGTAGAAACCCGAAACATTGCCATCCTTGGCTTCTGGATTCCGGCAATCCCTGCCGGAATGACGAGGTTCAGGATTTGTGTAGATACTTATGCCTTCAGGGGGAATTTGTTTAAAATTGACAATGATGCGCAAGCCTCGTTATCCTTTCAAGTAACCCTTGCCTTAAGGCAGGTGGGCAAGCCACCCGACCCTAATCTGTCGGATATGGATTTAAACATTATAGTTAATTCAGACGGCACGCTAAAATGCCGACTTCTTGATAATCGTATTATCCTCAAACTATCATTTTCACGGAGCAATCATGGGACCTCATTATCTAAACCGCTTTTTCACACCTGAATCAGTCGCCATTGTCGGCGCATCTGAGCGTCCTGACAGTGTGGGTTATCGGCTCCTACTGAATATGCAGGAGGCTGGTTTTAAAGGCGGCTTGTATCCTGTTAACAACAAGCGTGAAGAATTATTGGGTTTAAAGGCCTATCCTGATTTGAATGCGGTGCCAGGTGATCTTGACTTGGTTGTCATTGCAACGCCTGCGCCCTCGGTGCCGGGTATTGTGCGTCAATGTGGTGAAAAAGGCGTTACTTCCATCATTATCATTACAGCAGGTTTCGGCGAACTGGGTGAAGAAGGTATTCGTCTTCAACAGGAAGTATTGGGCATTGCTCATCGTTACAGTATTCGTATCATAGGCCCTAACTGTTTGGGCGTGGTTCGTCCTAGCGGTTATTTGAATGCCACTTTTGGGGATGGTACGGTAAAAGACGGTAATTTGGCTTTGTTGTCACAATCTGGCGCGGTATGTACGGCCATTTTGGATTGGGCTAAATCTCAGGATATTGGTTTTTCAACCGTTGTCTCTATGGGTGGCGCCGCCGATATTGATTTTGGCGAAGTATTGGATTATCTGGCGACCGACACTAAAACGACGGGTATTTTGATGTATGTTGAAGGTATCCGCGACGCTCGCCGTTTTTTAAGCGGACTTAAAGCCGCTGCACGGCTAAAGCCGGTTATTTTAATTAAATCCGGTCGTCATGAAGCGGGATGTAAGGCGGCGATGTCACATACTGGGGCAATGGTTGGTGGTGATAATGTGTTTGATGCGGCGATTGCGCGTGCCGGTGTCGTTAGAGCTTACAGCATCACAGAATTGTTTTCTGCGGCGCGGGTGCTGGCGAATAACTATGTGGTTAGCGATAATCGTTTGGCGATTATTACTAATGCCGGTGGTCCCGGCGTGATGAGCACTGATCGTGCTGAAGATGTGGGGGTTAAAATGGCTGAGCTTAGTGCAGCCAGTCTTGACGCCTTAGATGCGGTGCTTCCGGTGCATTGGTCTCATGCCAATCCGATTGATATTCTTGGTGATGCCACTTCTGAGCGTTACCAAAAAGCCTTGGCGGTCTGTTTAGCCGATGACAATATTGATGGCGTGTTGGCAATATTAACGCCACAAGCCATGACCAATCCTACTCAAGTTGCTGAATGTATTATCGAAGGCGCCAAAGAGAGCAAAAAGCCAGTATTGGCTTCGTGGACTGGCGGCGCCAAAGTTCAGGACGGTAGAAATTTGTTTGCGAACAGTAATGTCGCGCATTTTAATACCCCGGAAGTTGCCGTTGATGCTTTTTCTTTTTTGACGCATTACACGCAAAATCAGATTCTACTGAAACAAATCCCGTCGCCTAGCAATGAACTGGCTTTACCTGATGTTTCTGGAGCGCGTTTGATTATCGAACGGGTGCTTGCCGAAGGCCGACAGGTTTTGACTGCACAGGAAGCAAAAGCCATCCTTGCTGCTTTCCATATTCCAGTCACACAGACTATCAAAGTTTCTAATGCTAAAGATGCCATGATTGCTGCCGAAACTATGGGTTTTCCGGTGGTGTTGAAAGTCAATATGGCTGAGTTTAGTCATAAGTCGGACATTGGCGGGGTGCGGTTGAATATCGGCAGTGTTCAGGATATTTCCCGTAACTTTCTTGAAATGGAAACCGCAATTAAACAAAAATTTCCGGAAGTCAAAGAAGTTGGTATGACGGTTGAGCCTATGTTTAAGTCAAAAAGCGGTCGTGAGTTAATGATAGGTGTTGTCAGAGATCCGGTCTTTGGCCCCGCTATCAGTTTTGGCTTGGGCGGTACGATGGTTGAAATATTGAAAGATAGCGCCGTTGCCTTGCCGCCGCTTAATGCTTATATGGTTGAGCAAATGATTGCTAACACCAAAGCGGCAAAATATTTACAAGCATTTCGTCAATTACCAGCGGCAAACAAAAAAGCGTTGGTCGATGTATTGCTTAATGTTTCAACTATGGTCAGCGAATTACCGGAAATTTTAGAGCTGGATATTAATCCATTGATTGTTGATGAATACGGCGTAATGGCCGTTGATGCTCGCATTAAAGCGGAAGTTTCGCATCAGCTTGGACCTTATTCGCACATGGCGATTCACCCGTATCCGCATGAGTTAACTCAGTATCATCAATTAAAGAATGGCGTTAATATCACCATACGCCCGATACGTCCTGAGGATGCGATACTGGAAAAAGATTTTGTCCATCGCTTATCCGAGCGTACCAAGTATTTTCGTTTTGGACAGACATTGCAGGAATTAACGCCGGAAATGATCGTGCGCTTTACGCAAATCGACTATGACCGCGAAATGGCGTTTGTCGCGATAGGTAACGATGCAACGATGCCAAATGAGATGGGCGTAGGGCGCTATATGCGTAACCCTGATGGGCTTTCGGTAGAGTTTGCTTTGGTGGTTGCCGATGACTGTCAATGCTTGGGCATAGGTTCAAAAATTTTGAAAACGCTAATGCAGACCGCAAAAGATAAGGGCATCACTTTTTTTGAAGCAGAAGTTTTAACTGCCAACATGGCGATGTTGGGATTGGTTAAGAAGCTGGGTTTTAGCATCGAAGCTATTGCTGATAATAGTGAAATTGTTCGCGTGGTTAAGGATTTGAGGCAGTAAGGCAACCCGCTAAAAATAGAACGCTGATCAATATGATAAAAATAGGGTGTAATGAAAAACCTGTGTTACAGCATGCTCAGGTTAGGTTGGTGTCATTACCACGGTAGTAAGTCTAAGGAAGGGATGCCATGACTGCCAGTCCTTTGATGACTGGCAGTCATCATGTTGCCGAAAGGTGTCGTATTCGTTTCTAACCGACAATGAAAACACTGTAATCATATTCGTCTGCGTTATCTGCGTTCCATTAGTTTAAGTATTTTATTTATTGCGGGTTGCCTTACCTATCCGCCTCCTTGTCATAACTTTTTGTAAACAAAGAATAAATGATTAACTTCACTAAAATGCACGGTCTGGGTAATGATTTTGTTGTTATTGACGCAATCAGTCAGCCCATCGAATTAACGCCAGAATTTATCCGTTCCCTGTCAGATCGCCATTTCGGTATCGGCTTTGACCAGTTATTGATGGTTGAAAAACCGACCAGCACCAATGCCGATTTCAAATACCGGATTTTTAATGCCGATGGCAGTGAAGTCGCGCAATGCGGTAATGGCGCACGTTGCTTTGCCCGCTTTGTCCGTGACAAAGGTCTCTCTGATAAAGATGAAATAAACGTCGATACTGACTGTGGTCAACTCGTGCTGCGGTTTGATGAAGATAATCTAATTACTGTCAATATGGGTATTCCCAAGCATCTGCCTGCTGAAATTCCTTTGCTTGCAGAACAGGAATCCAAGTTTTATACCGTTTCAATTAACGGTATTGAAAAAGCCTTTGGTGCTGTCTCGATAGGTAATCCTCATGCGGTTATTCAGGTCAATGATGTAAAAACAGCACCAGTAACCGAGCTGGGTGAGATTCTTGAAAACAATTCTGTTTTTCCTGAACGTGCCAACATTGGTTTTATGCAGATAGTTGATCGTCAGCATATCAAGCTTCGTGTTTATGAGCGCGGTGCCTCAGAAACATTGGCGTGTGGTAGTGGTGCTTGTGCGGCTGTAATCATTGGTATTGAACAGCATTTATTGGATCATGAGGTTTATGTTGAACTGCCGGGTGGCGAATTAAAGATAAACTGGTTGGGTAGGGGAGAGCCTGTTTTTATGACAGGTCCTGCTATTGCTGTTTTTGAAGGCAAAATCAATTTGACAAACGAAACCCAGAGCGCCGAACTGTCTGCAATACAGGTTGAGCGCTATTTACAAAAACATCCCGGTTTTTTTAATGACCATCTGGATTTGTTAGAACGGATAGAAATTCCGCACCCTAGTGGTAATGCCGTTTCGCTGATATCAAAACAACTGGAAATATTTAGAAGCCGTCATCATGAAATGGAGAACCAACTTACGTCACTGATCGACATTGCCAGAGAAAATGATACCTCGATTATACGTATGCATAAATTGACGCTTGCATTGCTTGATGCTTCAACATTGCAAGAGGTTATCGCCAATCTTGATATTATTTTGTCAGAGTATTTTTTTACTGATTTTGTCGCCCTTCGCATTATCAAAGCGGATCCCGGTTTTTCTATTGACAATTTGTTTATTGACCCAGACAGTGAAACCTTAAAGCTGTTTATTAAAGAATTGTCTAGCAATATCCCTTTTTGCGGTCGCCCTACCTTGGCTCAGGGGAGGGTGCTGTTCGGCGATTCAGCGGCAGAAGTGAAATCCTGTGCCATTATTCCCATGACGTTCACTGAGCTTGATGGGCTTCTTGCTATAGGCAGTCGTGAAGAAGGGCGTTTCCATTACAGTATGGGTAATTTGTTTTTAACGCAGATGAGTGAGCTTATCGGCACGCGGTTGATTTCATTACTACAGTAGAAATAACATGCACACAGATGCTGAACAGTGGTTGCTCAATTTCCTAAATACACTGACTTTTGAAAAACGCGCTTCGGAACATACGGTAAAAAGTTATCGTCGCGATTTACAGCACTTAAAAAGCTATTGTGAAAAAAATACTATCGATCAATGGCAAGGTTTACAGTCTAGTGATATACGCACACACATCGCAGGCCGACATCGTTCCGGTTTAAGCAGTAAAAGTTTGCAGCGGGAGTTGTCCGCTATTCGCAGTTTTTATGATTTTTTGCTAAAAAAACAGTGTGCTGAGATTAATCCAGCGCAACATATCAAAGCACCTAAGCAACCGAGAAAATTACCTAAAACACTGGATGTCGATCAGGTGAAAGGACTGCTTGAAGCAGGCGCCAGTTCCGTGCTTGAAATTCGTGATTTGGCGATGTTTGAATTGTTTTATTCATCCGGTTTACGTCTTAGTGAATTGGTCGCGCTTGATTTGTTAGATTTGGATTTGTCCGATCAATCGCTGGTAGTGCGTTCAGGTAAAGGGGGAAAATCCAGAGTGTTACCGGTCGGAAGTAAAGCGGTTAAAGCGATTGAAAACTGGTTACAACAGCGTTTAAAAAATCCTGGCGCCTTAGAATCTGCTGTGTTCATTTCTTCGCGAGGAACGCGTATGAGCCAACGCAATATTGAATTAAGACTCACGCAATGGTGTAAGAAAAAAGGGATTGCCGAACCTGTCCATCCGCATATGTTAAGGCATTGTTTTGCTAGTCATTTGCTGGAGTCCAGCCAAGATTTGCGTGCGGTTCAGGAATTACTTGGGCATAGCAACATTAGTACGACCCAAATCTACACGCATTTAGATTTTCAGCATCTTGCTAATATATATGACAAAACCCATCCGAGAGCCAAAAAAATATCTGAATAGCTTTTCGTGCGATAAGCAAAAATACGAAAAACCTGCTAACATGTCATCCTTTTTTAATATAAAAAATCTGTACAAAAGCAATCTGTTTTTCACGCATAATCACTTCTTAAAGGATATCTGAAATGGCGGCAAACGAAACAATGCAAGATATGAAATCTAAAGGGATACTCTGGGGGTTTGGTGTTTTTGGCATCATTGTATTGGTTGTTTTGATTATTTTAGGTGCATGGTGGGGAAGTGAGCCCGGTCAATTTAACATCATGGATGAAGCAGAAAAACGTGCCAAAGAAACGCATGATACCGATAATCAACCTACCGGTTATGTTTATACTAATACTTTAGCCCATATCGCAGAGGTTTTACTGCATAAACCAGGCGGATACATTACTAATGATGTCGGTCCGCCGGGCGTATTGCTGGATAACGTTCCTAATTGGGAGTATGGCGCTTTGGTTATGTTGCGTGATGCGACTTCAGCGCTGAGAAATCATTTTGCCAGAGATCAGTCGCAATCTGCGGAAGACCCTGATTTGGCTATTGCCGAACCCTATTTCTATTTTGAAAACGATTCCTGGGCATTACCCTCTACAGAAGCGGAATATCAAAAAGGTGTCGAGGCTTTACATAAATACATGGAGCGCTTGCAGCATTACGGCGGGAACGTCAAACAGGCTCAATTCTATTCAAGAGCAGATAATCTTTGGCAATACACTGAAGTGGTTATTAAACGTTTAGGGGGATTGTCTACACGACTGACTGCAAACAGTTCCGGTTCCAATTATGGGCCTGGTCTGACCGAATTCGAAAGGGAAGAAGCCGATAAACAAGGAACGCCCATCGCCAAAGTGACTTGGCTAGAAATTGATGATGTTTTTTATGAAGCGCGTGGTGCAAGCTGGGCTTTGTTACACATACTCAGAGCGGTTAAACATGATTTCAAAGACATCTTGCTCGATAAGCGGGCAATGCGTACTGTTGACATCATGATTAAAGCGTTGGAAAACTCATTGGAACCCATTTTTAGCCCAATGATTTTAAATGGTGATGGTTATGGTCTTTTCGCGAATTATTCTCTAACAATGGCAAATTATATCGCTCGGGCGAATGCCGCCGCGCTTGATTTGCGAGATATTATGAATCGTGGGTAAATGATAGTGGACGAACAAATAAATCTTAATTTAAAGCAAATAAGCACATGGAAACGAATTTTTTTCATGCTTATTTTTTCGGTGATTGGTGAGTTAGTGAGGTTGTTATTGTGGGCGGTTGTTATTCTGCAAGTCGCATCAACCCTGCTAACGGGTAAACCTAATCAGAATATCCTTAATTTTGGGCGTAGCCTTTCTGTCTACACCTACCATATTTTGCTGTTTATGACATTCAATACCGAAACATTGCCTTTTCCATTCTCGGACTGGAATCTGACAGTAGAGCTACAACTGCCTGACGCTGAAATACCAAAAGAATAAGCTTTCATTAGCCGTTCACGGGAATGCGGTGAACGGCTTAATTGGCAAGCCTAATTAACCATCATTATTAATGCGCTTAATAATTTCCAGCAGAATATTCTCGCTTCGCTCGTTGTCTATTTGACACGTTCCTGCGTTTAAATGTCCCCCTCCATGGTAACCAAGACATAGTTCGCCAATATTGGTTTTAGAGCTACGATTTAGTATTGATTTACCTATCGCGAAGACAGTATTTTGTTGCTTTAATCCCCACATGATATGAATGGAAATATTGCATTCAGGAAATAATGCGTAAATCATGAAACGGTTAACGGCGTAAATAATGTCTTCGTTGCGTAAATCCAGCACGACAAGATTGTCGTAAACGGTAGCACAACGTTGTATTTGTTCCTTTGCTGCCGCTTCATGTTCCCGATATAAGTTAACTCGTTCTATGACGTCAGGTAAATTTAACACATCACTAATCGAGTGGCTTTTGCAGTAATCAATTAAATTCATCATTAATTGATAGTTAGAAATACTAAACGCTTTGAAGCGTCCTAAACCGGTTCTGGCATCCATCAAAAAGTTAAGTAACTCCCAGCCTTCGGGATTTAATATTTCTTCTTTGTTAAATTGTGCGGCATCCCCTTTATCTACCGCTGTCATCATATCATTCCAGCTGGCAGGGAAACGCTCGCCACCACCGTAATAATCATAAACAACCCGAGCCGCTGAAGGCGCATCTGGGTCAATAATATGATTATCTTGCTTTGCGTTGCGGATGGTTTCACTTAAATGATGATCGAAAGCTAAATGTACGCCTGGAACATAAGGTAGATTGGTCGTAATATCATTGTCGCTAATCGCTATTTTGCCATCTTGCATGTCCTTGGGATGTACGAACAAAATATCATCAATCAGGTCAACTTCCTTTAATAAAACAGCGCATATCAAGCCGTCAAAATCGCTGCGGGTTACCAGTCTAAATTTTTTATCAGTCATTGTTTTTCCTTACGAAGGTTATATATCAAAGTCATTTAAGTTGTTCAATGATGCCATCCAGTTCTTCCAGACTGGTATAGGTGATGACCAGTTTTCCAGCACCGTTTTCTTTATGATCAATAAGCACTTTAGCGCCTAGTTTTGCTGTTAGTTCATCTTGCAGGCGCAAGGTATCATTATCTATTATTTTTACTGTTGATACTTTAGGTTCAGCCAGAAGCGCTTTGACGAGGCGTTCTGTCGCTCTTACGGTTAGTCCTTCTTTGGCAATTTTATTTGCCGCAGTGACTTGTTTGCTGCTGTCCAGTGACAATAGCGCCCGCGCATGACCCATTTCTAGTTGTCCCCCAATGAGTAGTGATTTTACTTCAGGCTGGAGATCCATCAGACGCAATAAATTGGTCACTGTCGAACGAGATTTGCCAATGGAATCGGCTATTTGTTGATGCGTCATCTCAAATTCATCCAGTAACCGCTTTAATGCGTCAGCTTCTTCCAGTGGATTAAGATCTTCGCGCTGGATATTTTCAATCAATGTTTGCGCCATTGTCGCACGATCATCAATATCCCTGACGATAACCGGTACAGTCTGTAAACCCACCAGTTGTGCGGCTCGCCAGCGTCGTTCTCCAGCTACTATTTCGTATTTTTCCACCCCAATCTGGCGCACTATAATGGGCTGTATGATGCCTTGTGCCTTAATAGAATCAGCAAGTTCTTGCAGTTTTTCAGGATTAATGTCCTTACGCGGCTGATACTTACCGCGCTGCATATATTCTATAGGCAAGGCTTGCTGCTGATTTTGATTCTGATGTTTTTCTTCTTTAGCTGAAACATCACCCAATAAAGCATCCAGGCCACGGCCTAACCCACGTTTTTGTACAGCCATTGCATTTACTTTTCTTTGTTGGTCTTTTAAATGATGTGCATTTTATAACTTGTCGCGAAAGCGACTGACTACTTGATGCGATTTATTGCAGTTCAGCGCGAATCATTAATTCAAATTCATTGATTAAATGCCGTAGTGCTTCTGCTTCTTGCAATAGAGACTGTTTTTCTTGATGCAGGTGTTCGATCAATAATTTCGTCTGTTCATCACCGCTGTTGTCAATAATGACAGGGGGGTATTGCAAATTTTCCTGTGTAGCTGTGTCTGCCAAAAGAATTTCAAGTCCTCTTCCAAGTCCGCGTTTTTTTAAGGTCATGGCTGTGTTTTTTCTTTTCTGATCATTTCACCCGCCAATGCAATGTAAGCCACCGCTCCGCGTGAGGATTTATCATAACTCAATACGGGTAAACCATGACTAGGCGCTTCAGCCAGACGTATATTTCTGGGAACACAGGTTCTAAAGACTTTATCGCCAAAATAGCGGATCAATTGTTCTGAAACATCTTTGGTTAGTCGATTTCTGTCATCAAACATGGTTCGCAATATACCTTCCAGATGTAATTGTGGATTAACCGTATCTTGAATATTTTTTAATGTAGACATCAATGCGGATATACCTTCTAGTGCATAGTACTCACATTGCATAGGAATTAGCAGACTATTTGCTGCGACCATGGCGTTTAGTGTGAGCATATTCAATGACGGCGGGCAGTCGATTAGAATGTAATCATACTGGGATTTGATCTGCATCAAGGCGTCGGCAAGCCGTAGCTCTTTGCGATCTGCGGTCATTAATTGCACTTCGGCAGCCGTCAAGTCTGCATTGCCAGGAATGACCGAAAAATTAAATTCTGGCAAATGAATAACGGTTTCCGAGGCGGGTACATCTTCCATTAATAAGTCGTAACTGGAATATTTGGTACTTTCTTTATCCACACCGCAGCCCATTGCCGCGTTACCTTGTGGATCAAGATCCACCAGTAATATGCGCCGCTTGGCTGCCGCTAATGAGGCGGCCAGATTGACACTGGTTGTTGTTTTTCCTACGCCACCTTTTTGATTAGTGACGGCAATTATTTTTCCCACGACATAACCTCTGTTGGTGTCAAAGACTCTATTCTCACTAAGCATCTTTCCGCTGCAATGCCTGGAACGCTGATAGGTATAACTGATTTTTTTGCGAGCGCTGGTGTTGACAGTTTTGCTAATTCTGCATCCAAATATTGACCTTTCATGGCCAATAAAACGCCCTTTGGTGCCAGCAAATGAGCCGTTAATTTGATAATGTCCGCCAAGTTAGCAAAAGCTCGGGTAATGACAGTATTAAACAGTGTGTTTGGGTAATAGTTTTCCACGCGATGATGGCATACGGTGACGTTATTAAGTTTTAATTCCAATACGGCTTGCTGGACAAAGCGAGTTTTTTTAGCGTTACTGTCCAGTAACGTAAACGCGGTATCAGGCAGGAAAATCGCCAACGGAATGCCGGGTAAACCGGCACCTGTTCCTATATCAATAACATGTTGACCAGTAATGTAAGGTGCGATGGCCAAGCTATCCAATAAATGCAGGTTCACCATTTCTTCCCGGTTACGGATAGCCGTCAAGTTATAGGCCTTATTCCATTTCTCTATTAGCTTTATAAAATCAATAAGTTGAACTATTTGATATTCAGAAAGGTAAAGATTTAAGGCAGATAAACCCGAATCTAGCAGTGTGCGACAGGTTTCGATTGGTGCTTTGGGTATTGTTTTAGAGACATCCATCAGGCACTTTTCTTTTTTAAATAAACTAATAATAACGAAATGGCGGCAGGCGTAATTCCCGGCATACGTGATGCCTGACCGAGTGTTTCTGGGCGTTGAGATTTTAATTTTTCACTTACTTCATTTGATAAACCTGGAATGCCTTTGTAGTCCATTGCAGCAGGTAGTTTTAAGTGATCATAACGCAAGGATTTGTCTATATCAGCTTGTTGTCTGACGATATAGCCTGCATATTTCGCCTGAATTTCAACTTGTTCGGCAACTTGTTCAGCAACACTGCCGCCGTTTTCGAGAAACGCTAATAATCGCTGCACATCGACTTCAGGTCGGCGCAATAGCTCCATTAAATTGGCTTCTTTAAGCAAGGCTTTGCCCCAAATATTTTCAACTTGAGTCGCTTCTTCGCTTTCAGCTCTGATCCAGCGTTTTTTCAGACCATCCTGTAAATCGGTAATGGCGGCGTGTTTGGTTTCAAAAGCTTGCCAACGGATATCATCAACCAATCCTAATTCGCGTCCTTTTTCAGTTAGGCGCAAATCGGCATTATCCTCCCGTAATAAGAGTCGATATTCGGCGCGACTGGTGAACATACGATAAGGTTCTTGCGTACCGCGTGTGATTAAATCATCAATCATGACGCCGATATACGCTTCATCACGTCGCGGACACCAGCCTTCCGCCCCTTGTACCAGACGTGCCGCATTCAATCCGGCGATTAAGCCCTGCGCTGCGGCTTCTTCATAACCGGTTGTACCATTGATTTGTCCGGCAAAAAACAAGCCGTTCATAGGCTTGGTTTCCAGTGACATTTTTAAATCACGGGGGTCGAAAAAATCATATTCAATCGCATAACCGGGGCGGACTATTTCGGCGTTCTCAAAGCCTAGCATCGAACGTACAAAGTCGTATTGAACGTCAAACGGTAAACTGGTGGATATACCGTTTGGGTAGATTTCATGGGTGTCTAAACCTTCCGGTTCAACAAAAATCTGGTGGGTGTCTCTATCAGCAAAGCGTACAATTTTATCTTCGATAGACGGGCAATAGCGCGGTCCTATGCCTTCGATAATGCCTGAATATAACGGTGACCGATCTAGGCCGGCGCGGATAATGTCGTGGGTTTTGTTGTTAGTGCGGGTAATATGACAAGGAATTTGCCTAGGGTGTTGCTCCCGTTTGCCGATAAAAGAAAATACCGGAACAGGATCATCACCATGCTGTTCTTCTAATTTACTAAAATCAATCGTGCGGCCGTCAATGCGCGGTGGTGTTCCGGTTTTTAAGCGGTCAATACGAAACGGCAGCTCACGTAATCGTTCAGCTAAAGCAATCGACGCGGGGTCTCCTGCGCGTCCGCCGCTATAGTTTTCCAGACCGATATGAATTTTACCTGCTAAAAAAGTGCCAGTTGTTAATACCACGGCACTTGCCCCAAAGTTAAGTCCCATTTGTGTCTTAACGCCAATAACGCGGTCGCCTTCAACAATTAAATCGGCTACCGTTTGCTGGAATAAGGCTAGATTTGGCTGATTTTCCAGTGCTGTTCTGATTGCTTGTTTATAGAGCTTACGATCCGCCTGAGCCCGAGTTGCGCGGACGGCAGGGCCTTTGCTCGCATTAAGTGTGCGAAACTGAATGCCGCTCAAATCAATGGCCTTAGCCATAATCCCGCCTAACGCATCAATTTCCTTAACCAAATGCCCTTTACCGATGCCTCCTATTGCAGGATTGCAGCTCATTTGTCCCAAGGTATCAATATTTTGCGTCAGTAATAAAGTGCTTGCTCCACATCGGGCGGCAGCTAATGCGGCTTCAGTACCCGCATGACCACCACCGACAATAATTACATCAAAATTTTTTTTGAATTTCACAGCGTTTAACTTACTCTAAGTTGGTGTCTATATAATCGTCCATATTATAAGAGGTAAACGATGAAAAAACGTAAAAATCAACGCAATATTGATTTTGAAAATAAAAGTTCTACATTACAAAATCCTGTTGCCAAATTTGCACATCAGTTTAATAAAGCGCACAGCTTTTTCGATAAAAGCAAATATCGTCGTAACTCAAAACATCGGAAGCAGGAGGCTTCTCCCATGACTCTAACAAGAATCATGGGAGAAGCTTTCGGCTTTTTTACGTTAGCAATGAGTACGACACACTCGGCAATATAATAACGGCCAGTCCTTTGAGGACTAGCAGTCATGCTACCCACAGAGGTTACAACACACACAACAAAGTGTGTTGTGTCCATTCCTTCGTTTTCAAATTTGACAAAATGCGCGGTCAGCAATTTGTTATCTGACGATTTGATGTTTAGGACATTATTTATCGACCACTTGCTGTTTTTAGGCTGTAGAGTCATTAATTTTATCGAAAAGGCTTTTTGACAAGGATTGCCTTAAACTTGCTGAAAAAATCATTGCGATTTCCTTGCTGGAAACCTTGATACAGTAAGTGTCAAATACGTTTTTTTTTAAGTTTATTCATGATGTTAAGAGGCGCAATGAAAAACTGTGCGTGTTAATAATGTCGATTTTTTTACAGATAAAAATGGATCTTCAAAGCACAATCTCGGCTTTTTTCATTTATAGTTTTGACATGACACCTTATCTCATGATAAAAATTACACCGTTGTTACAGCAATTTGACAACCAGCTTACAAAATTTATTTTTGGAGTTGCTCCCTTTGAGGAAAGGGAAAAATAAAAAATATTAATAACTATAGAGGATTTAGAAATGGCTGAAGAAAAAGAAGACAATACCATGTGGTTGGTTGTTGGCGGTTGCATCGCTGGAATCATTTTGTTAGTTGTATTGTTGAAAAAAGATGAAACCAAACATCTAGAAAGCGGTGCAGTTGCAGCACTTCAAACTGAAACTTTTTCTAAAATAGAAAAAAGACATACCAGCAACAATAGCACTGCTGAGCAAATTTCAGGAAAATAATAAACTACCCTCCCGTGCGCATCCTGCGGGAGGGTGTTTTTAGCCCAATACCATCTAAAAATTTAGATTCATCCAGCCTAGCAACCTTACCTAAAACTCACCCCCTGCTTTATTCGTTTTAACAAACTTTATCAGTCTGACCTATTTTTGCAAATCGTGAACGCCATCCCATGCAACATCGGGCGGTGTAGCGCGGTACTGCTGTAGACGCTTCAGATATAAAAGACTTGGCGCATCGTTTTTATAATCCAGAAAAATAGTATTAAATAGCTTTTCAGCTTCCAACCAGCGACATTGGCGGAATTTTGAAAGTGCTTCAGCAAATGCCTCACACAAGACTTTACTGGCTGAGCTTACTTGGTCATGCTCACCTATCAATTGATAGATGCGCACCGGTTGACGCTTGCCCTGTACGCGCACTTTATCCAATTCCCTGCATAAAAATACCTCTTTAACCTGCTCGTAAGTATATTCAGACAATAAAATATCACTGCCATAATATTTATTAGCGCCTTCTAGTCGTGCCGCCAAATTAACCGTATCGCCCATCATCGTGTAATCCATACGATCAGATGAACCCATATTGCCGACCACCGCTAGACCAGTATTGACACCAATACGCATCGTCAATAGTGGTAACCCCTTAGTACGCCAATGGTTTCTTAGTTGTGCTAGAGCATACTGCATGGCTAAAGCGCTTTTTAGTGCCAAGATAGCATGGCGTTCTTCTATCACAGGGGCGCCCCAAAACGCGACGATGGCGTCACCAATAAATTTATCGATGACGCCATCGTTTATATTAATTTGATTACTCATTTGCGTTAAATAATCATTTAGCAGTGCCACCAGCGGTTCCGGTGCCATGCTTTCGGCAATAGTAGTAAAGTTTGCAAGATCAGAAAATAATGCGGTAATTTCCCGTTGTTCACCACCTAATTTAAGTTCGCTACTGAGTAATTCAGTAACCACTGCCGGAGACACCACTTTGCCAAGCAAATTGCGGATTTTTTCTTTTTCCGCTAATTGTTCGCTCATTTCATTGAAGGCCTGTCCCAGTTCTCCAATTTCATCGTTCGAAGTCAATAGCACTTTATAGTGATAATCACCCAAGCCAATAGCCCGTACCCCTTTAACCAGCATTTGCATGGGGCGACTAACTGTTTTAGCCAGCCAAATACTGATTAGTAAAATAATCACCATGCCTGATAAGGCAATGCCCATCATTAACCAGCGTAAATGATAAAAATTGGCTAGTGCATCGTGCCATGAACGTTGAATTAATGCGGCAATACTAAAATTATCTTGTTGATGAAGCACAACTAAGCGGCTTAAATAGGGGCTGTTTTGATAATTTTCAAAAAAACTGGCTTTGCCTATAAACTGTTGCCAGTTATTATCGAGTGTGACCTTATCGCTCGACATCAACGTTGACGCATGCAATACGTTGCCCGTTTTACTTAGGCTTAAAATACCGATTTCAAGTTGTGTTAATTGTTTTAATTGATTTAGCACACTCTGATCGATTTTAAAGCCGAGACATAACCAGGCAATTGGATCAGGCGCCAAAATGGGGACGGCAATTAACTGAAAAGGCTGATTATCAATCAGGGTTAAGGTAGATGCGTTACCGTACTCTTCTGCCTGCTTAATCATATTCTCAGCAAAAAATATTGGCTTGCTAGTGGCTTCTGGATGCGCGATATCCGCCAGCAACTCATAATCAACAGAAACCAACATTGCGGCATCAGCGCCAACGCGTTTGCTTAGGTTAAACAATGCTGATAGTAAGGTGTCGTGGTCGTGTGTTGCCATAACGCCTTTAAAAGCGAAGTCTCCTGCCAGCGCAATACCCCACTGCGTCAACTGGTTGCTACGATCTTGTAATAATCTTGACAGTACGCGTTCGGTAACGATTAATTCATTGCGTATAGTAGCCTCTGTATTTTGTTGAAAGATTTGGTCAACAAAAATAAAAATACTGGTCAGCGTTAATGCAAACAAACCGACAAAATAAAACAGCAGGCGACTACGAAAATGCCTGAATGCAAATCGGCTCAACGATAATTCCCGCCGTCAAACCCGCCGGATGTGCGAGCAATGGATCTGAAACTTTTTTTCAGCACGATAGCTAATTCTATTGCGGCGTCCTGTTTGGCTTGAATCGTAATGGTGCTACCTTTATTATCTTCCGGCTTCTTAAGCCTAGGATGCCAAGTGTGTAGCTGGTATTGTCCTGGGGGTAAGGTTAGGACAGCTTGACCTTGTGCATCAGTTAAAGCGAAATTCGGTGTGTCAACGACATAAATATAAGCCGACATCCAGTCGTGGATATTACAACCCAAAGCCACCTCGCCAGGCTTGTCAAAGCGAACAGGTTGTGGCGTTGCATCTTTATAAAGCGGGAGTTCAAATGTTTTGCTTGGTGAAAAAGAGTAAACATGATGGCGGATATTGTCATGATTTGGAAAAATGACTGACGTTCCTGGTCTGATGATGGTAATAGGATTAACGAACGTCTTATCAATTTGATCAATAACCACCTTGGACTGAACCTGTCCAGCACCATATTCCGGTTTTGACGATAAGGCGTAAACCACCGTTTCAGGTACACCTTTAGCGGTTTGATCTAATACTTTGACGTTTAATGATTCGGCAATTGTCGGTGTGGATGACAAGCCAATAAAAAAAATAAAACAGTATCGTATTTTTAACATTGTTCAAATCCGTTAGTGTTGTTGCAGTGCAATCAATAGGTGTAATTCACGCTTAAACGCACTTGATTACTGTCATACCCCATGCCCAGTGCCTCGGTGTCAACATACCGATAACCTAGTGTTGATAAGGCATTACCATTCAAAAAACTGTAGCTAAAACCGACATCATAAGTTTGTGTCGTACCGTAAGCGCGATAAATCCAGCCTGGCAATGCAGTATCTTTATGGATAGCATCAACGTGGCTCAGTGCATTGTCAGATATGCTGTTGAGTAAGTTATTACTGGTAACATCTCCCGAACGCCAGCCGTAAGCTACATTTAAGCGCAATTGGTTGGTCAGGGATAGGTTTAGCAAAGCTTCGACAGTATGTCCCTGAATATCAAAAACTGCGCCTGAAATAGTGGCAAGCTCAGGGTGGTCGGGATGGGCTAAGTCGGGACCGTCACGATGATCAAACCGATAGACAAGATGCGCTTGCAAGATGTCATGATGAAGCCATTTTGACAAGCGTAGGCTACTCTGTATTTTTTCACCGTTGCGCAGCTCGCTGGCGGAAAAAATATGCTCAACTGAGGTACCAAGACTGATAACGGGTGCTGCCCACCCCAAGCCAAATTTATGTGTCAGCAACGCACTACCCCCTAACGTGTATTGATCCAGATATTCAAAACGATGATGCACATCGCCACTAAAAATAGCGTTTAGATAAATGCGTGAATGTGAACCCAGTTGATAGGCGCGCCCTCCTGACAAAAAACCTGACCAGACATAATCTTCTTGTGCTTGCGAAGAAAATAAAGAGGTATTGATATTATCATCGACTTGCGCAGAAACCCTACTATCAGATAGCCATTCTACCCATTCCGCCCGTACTGGAGCGACATAAAAAAATAGCAGTAGAACTGAGCCTAGATGCAATACGTTAGCGTGTTTTGTCATAATCCCCTCCTGTTAAATGTTGGTGTTATCTTAACGCATTATGTGAAATAGGCGCGACAATCCACGAATTGAATATTTTAGCTTGGCTTTGTTTAAACACCGTCATCATAAAGTCTAACTATAATTCTCAGGTTTTAATTTTGGTGGGCTTTTTATTCATTGTTCATTCGAATTTATCTGCTAGCAAACTTTTGCTTTCCGTATTGATCCCTTGCTTGTTGTATTGCATATTATATTCAACCTTGTATTCTATAATCCCTGTGTTGAAGAGTGTTTCCGCCTGTGGATTAGCCTTATCGCCAGATTTTCTTCGACTTAATCTTATGGATAAAAAAACATGACGCAATCACACCCAAACAGACGTAAGCATAAAAGAGTAACTATTGAAATCGACTACCAGTTTTTCTTAGATGAGGTGGTTTATGTCGGTAAAACCAAAAACATTAGTTTAAGTGGCGCATTTTTGTTTAAGCCGGAACCTGCATTAATGCCTTCCTCTATTTCTAGATCAGGTGATCTTAAAATAATAATTAACGGAGAGCCGTTATCATTTAAGTGTGAAGTGGTTTATGCCGCAAGCCACGATAATGAAATTTTTCCAGCCGGTGCCGGGGTTGTTTTCTGTGATAATGACGATGAAACAGGAATGTCATTATTAGCTTTAGCGGTTGCAGAGGAAATGAGTTAGTACATTTAGTTAAAGATAAATTGCGCTTCAGAATGTTAAGGAACAAATCCTAAATAGCTTTTTGTGGGAGAGGCTTTAGCTGCGATTGTCGCATAAAGCCTCACCAACAAATCTTGGTGTTTATAAACAGTATCAGGTTTAGCGCGATCAGCGTTAGTATGGCTTACAGTGATTTTGCTAAATGATGTAATGCTTCGCTGCCATGATTAAATATTGGCCAACCATCACCGACTAAAATAGCCTGAATGCAGGGTTTGTTCGCTAAGCGTTTGACTGATTGTATTGCTTGTTTGCGATCTGTAAGTTTTGTATCCGGTAATAAACATAACTCGCCGGCGATATGACTGCGAATTAAATCTCCAGTTATTAAGGTGGTTTGCTCCAGCAACAATGCTAGCTCTCCTGGTGTTTTTGAACCGTTAAGTTCATATGCAATAAGCCCTGGAACGATTTCTTCATTATCATAAAGCCAGCGGTCACAATACAATGGAAATATTTCTTCTTCAGCCGATGGGCCGTAAATTACTGCTCCCGTATTTCCGGCAATATGACTTGCGTCACGGCAATGATCACTATTGGTAATCACAATATACGTGACGCCACCTAAGCGCTGCAGATGATCGTGGTCATGCTCTGACATCGGTAACGGATCTATCAAAACATTGCCACCATCACGCACCCATAAAACACTATGAAAGTCGAGATTGCGTTCTTCGTTGAAAACTGTCCAGCCGAATAAATCTTTTCTGTGTAATTGTTTCATTAGTAATCTCCCTGATTATTATGGTTGGAGCCGATATAAGCCCATCCCGTGTTTATATGGCTTCGGCGGATATTAGCATTATTGAGATATTCTATACGCATGGCGTCATCAACTTGCGTCCATTGAATGATTTCCTGAAGTGAACGGAAACAGCCCAAGCAAATATCATCTGCATTCAAACAGCATTTTCTAACGCAGGGTGAGGCGATAGGCTGCTCTTTAGTTACACTCATGGGTTGGCTAATTAAGTTAATTATAAATATATCTCTTAAGCCGCCAGTAACGCATCCAGTTTTTTTTGTTGATCCAACGTATGGAGCTCATCAAAACCACCAACATGCAAATCGCCAATATAGATCTGAGGCACTGTTCGGCGTTTAGTTTTACGCATCATTTCTTCGCGCAACTCAGTATTGCCATCCACATTAATTTCGGTGTAACGGGCACCTTTTTTATCGAGCAACCGCTTTGCCATAATGCAGTAAGGGCAAATACGTGTGGTGTAAATCAGTATCTCAGGCATGTGTTATCAATGTTTGTTAATATATGAAGGCATTCTATCGACAAAGATAGTGTTATTCAATGTCGGTGGATAGTGAGGTCGTTTCTCAGTTTCATAAAAATAACCAACCCTTCATTATGAGAATATACATGCATGACTTGCCCAAAAATTTAAAGTACGCGATAACCCATGAATGGGCGCAACAAGAGGATGATAATGTTGTGCGCGTTGGCATCACTGATTTTGCTCAACAAGCCCTAGGGGATCTGGTCTATATTCAATTACCCGAGGTAGGCCGCGAAGTGGCAGCAAATGAGCAATGCGCGGTCGTTGAATCCGTTAAAACCGCGTCTGATTTATTCAGTCCCGTTGCCGGAACGATTATTGCCTTCAACGAGTTGCTATTAGATGAACCCGAGCAAGTCAACGATAGCCCTTATCAAACTTGGCTGTTTTGCGTTAAAGCGGATGATCTGTCTGATCTTGATGCTTTAATGGATGCCGATGCCTATCAAGTAATGATTGAGCAATGATGACTTGATCAAACTTATTCCGTGCGGCGGCAGCAACAGTCGTCCATTTTTCAATTTTCTAGTGAATACAGAACACCACACATGGCCAATCAAAATGCAAAAGGGTTTAAGCGCCTGATTAATGCTTGTTTTTTTTCCGCAGCCGGCTTTAAGGCAACCTGGGAGCATGAAGAAGCCTTCAGGCAGGAAGTTATTTTGTTTATTATCACTACACCGCTAGCAATCTGGCTGGGTGAAACCGCCGTTGAAAAGCTGTTGTTAATCGGTAGCATGGTACTGGTACTCCTGGTTGAATTATTAAATTCAGCGGTGGAGGCGGTAGTTGATAGAGTGGGTTTTGAACACCACGAATTATCTGGACGAGCCAAAGATATTGGCTCTGCTGCCGTCATGATGGCTTTAGCTTGGGCAGCCATCACTTGGGCATTAATTTTACTTTAAGACAACATATAGGACTATATCTCATGAGTGCATTAATTTGCGGTTCAATGGCTTACGACACCATCATGGTTTTTCATGACAAATTTAAACATCACATCTTGCCTGAAAAAGTTCATATCCTGAACGTGTCTTTTTTAGTGCCGGTTATGCGGCGGGAATACGGTGGCTGTGCCGGTAACATAGCATACAATCTGAATTTGCTCGGCGAAAAACCACTCATCATGGCGGCAGTAGGTCATGATTTTGAGCCCTATAGTCAATGGCTGAGCCAGCATGGATTGTCCAGCGAATTTATCCATATTCTGGATAACCATTACACCGGACAGGCTTATATCACAACGGATGAAGACGGTAATCAGATTACCGCCTTCCATCCCGGAGCAATGAATTTCTCACATATCAACGCTATTCCTACTGACCGCAGTGACATTAGTATTGGCATTGTCTCTCCAGACGGCAAGGAAGGTATGCAGTTGCATGCCGAGCAATTTGTGGAATTGGGCATCCCGTTTATTTTTGATCCGGGTCAAGGTATGCCGATGTTTAACGGCGCTGAATTGCTCAAATTTATCGATCAGGCGACGTGGGTTACGTTAAACGATTATGAATCAGAATTGTTGCAGGAACGTACTGGATTGTCGTTGGAACAGATTGCCGAACGTGTCGAAGCGTTGATCGTAACACTAGGCGCACAAGGTTCAAAAATCTATACACAAGGCGGCTGCATTATGGTTCCGGCAGCCTTGCCTAGTGTATTGAATGACCCTACTGGTTGTGGTGATGCTTATCGAGCCGGTTTATTGTACGGATTGATGAACGAATTTGACTGGGAAACCACCGGACGTATCGCCTCGTTATTAGGGGCTATCAAAATTGAACATCACGGTACCCAAAATCACCATTTTGACATGGCGGCATTTAAGCAACGTTACCACGAAAACTTCGCCTGCACTTTTTAAGAGTCATCTCAGATGCTGAAAAATACCCAACAGTTGCTGGCGATCATGTCGCGTTTACGCCATCCTGAAGACGGCTGCGCGTGGGATGTCAAACAGGATTTTGCCAGCTTAATTCCCTACGTCATAGAAGAAGCCTACGAAGTCGTTGATGCCATTGAGCGGGAAGATCTGGACGATCTGCGTGCAGAATTGGGTGATTTATTACTGCAGGTTGTTTTTCATTCCCAAATTGCACAGGAACGCGGCTTGTTTACTTTTGAGGAGGTTTCTGAGGGGATATGTGACAAACTCATCCGCCGACATCCGCATGTTTTTTCCGATGCTGTCTTTAATAATGACGAAGAGCGCCATCAAGCCTGGGAACAGGCTAAAACAGCAGAACGTCTGGAAAAAAACAAAACAGCCGCGCAACTCAGCGTCTTATCCGGCGTAGCGGGTAGTCTACCCGCCCTGATGGAATGTGAAAAAATTCAGGATCGTGCTGCACAACATGGCTTTGACTGGCCTGACATCGAGCCAGTTTTTGCCAAAGTGCAAGAAGAGTTGGATGAAATCAGGGAAGCGATTGAGCTTGGCGATCAGGCGCACATTCAAGAAGAAGTTGGCGATTTATTGCTGGTAGCGGTTAATTTAGCCCGCCATTTAAATGTTAGTCCTGAAATTGCGTTAAAACAAAGTACCAAGAAATTTTCCAAACGTTTTAATTACATCGAACAACAGGTTGAAGCTTCCGGGCGTAGTCTGAAAGAGTGTGAGTTATTCGAATTGGATGCTTTTTGGAATGAAGCGAAAATTGTTTTAAAGAATGCCAACTAGTCATAGTCATCAGTCATTCTTGAATTATTAGACAACTGGCGGATTGCCTAGCGGCGAATACGCCTTACGGGTTGAACTATATTTGGTGCAATAGCGATTACATTCTAATAAGATAACTACGCTTCTTGCCAATCGGCGCATGCAGACATGCAGTAAACAGTACGAATCTATCGAACAGCTCTAAAATGAACAACAGTGAGACTCATATAATCAATCAGGAGTAAAGACTATGGCTAACCAAGCTACAGAACAAAACGATACGCTCATTGCAGGACTTGGCATTAAAACCATTGATGGCTTGGGCGGTGTCGACACGTTAATTATTGATTACAGTACATTGACGGGTAATATCAATGAGCATTCCCACACTTACTCTGACGGCCGCCTTAACAGCATTACTTGGTGGAACATCGAAAAGTGGGACATTAGCGGTGGTTCCGGTGACGATGTCTTCTCCGCCGGCTCTTTGAACGATACATTGTCGGGCGGTGCCGGCTGGGATGTTTTAACAGGTTATGGCGGTGCCGACAGTATTGATGGCGGTGCCGATATTGATACGTGGAAAGAAGATTTTTCCGGATTGACCAGTGCCGTTTCGGTTGCCTTGAAAGCTACCACGGGAGCCAATACAGTTACCACGATTACTCTGGGCAAGCTGCCTGTCCCGACGGTCAAAAACGTCGAGGCGCTGGTGTTAAGCACCGGCAGCGGCAACGATACGATTTCTGCCGGTACACTGGCACATGACGATGATATACGCACCGGTAACGGCAACGATACCATTAATGTTGGCATCGGTGGCTCAGACTATGTTTACGGCGGTGACGGTGTGGATCTGGGCATATTTGACTGGTCTGCCTCGACCGGAAATATTACCGTTGACCCTTACTATGACGATTACTCGGATGACAAAGGTCGTTATGTTAATTTTGATGACGTGCAACGATTCAATTTAACAGGCGGTTTTGGCAACGATTATTTGGCAGGTGATGTTTACAATGATACGCTGCTTGGCGGCACCGGCCGGGATACCTTATACGGGTACCGCGGGGCAGATAATATCAACGGCGGCGATGGTGTTGATAAGTGGACAGCTGATTACAGCACGTCAACCGGAGCCATTAAGATTACGCTCACGGCCGCGTCGGATGTCAATGAAGTCGTCAGTGGAATAAGCGGCGCAATGGTTAAAAATATTGAACGCCTGGAATTTACCTCCGGTTCCGGCAATGATGTTATTTCGGCGGGGACACTGGCCTATGACGACTGGATTTCAAGCGGCAGTGGTAACGATAGCATCGATGTAGGTACCGGAGGCTCGGATTATGTCAACGGCGGTGACGGAACCGATACCGGCGTTTTCGACTGGTCGGCTTCGACCAGCGATATCAGCGTTAATCCGTATTATGACGATTATTCCGACAGTGAAGGCCGTTACGTTAATTTTGACAATGTAGACCGCTTCAATTTGACCGGCGGCAAGGGCGATGACCATCTGGCCGGTGGCGCATACGGAGATACGCTGCTCGGCGGCACCGGACGCGATACGCTGGAAGGCGCTGCCGGCAGCGATTCCATTAACGGCGGTGACGGTGTCGATTTATGGCTGGCGGATTACAGCGCCAGCACTGCCGCTATTAAACTCGAGTTGAATACGACAGCGGGCACTAATGAAGTGCTTGGAGGCATTAAAAATGCCGAGGTTTATAATATCGAGCGTTTGGATTTTAGCTCGGGTTCCGGCAATGACACGCTATCTGCAGGTGCGTTAGCCTATGACGACTGGATTTCAAGCGGCAGTGGCGACGACACCATTGATGCCGGTGCCGGCGGGTCGGATTATGTCAACGGCGGTGATGGCTTGGATGTGGGGATGTTTAACTGGTCGGCTTCGACCAGCGATATCAGCGTTAATCCGTATTATGACGATTATTCCGATGGCGAAGGCCGTTACGTCAATTTTGACAATGTAGAGCGCTTCAATATCATCGGCGGCAACGGCAGCGATTATTTGGCCGGTTCTTCGTGGAACGATACGCTGACGGGCGGTGCCGGCGATGATTATCTGGAGAGCGGTGGTTTCCGGGCCGACGTAGAGGCGTTTAATGTCGATGTTATTGACGGCGGCAAAGGCATTGACTTTTGGTATGCAGATTTTTCCCAAAGCACAGAGTCGATCAGCATCCTGCTTTCCGATAAACCGAATGTTAACGCTGTATTAGGCGGCATCAGCGATGGTGTTACCACAGGGGTGGTCAAAAACATTGAACAGATGGAATTTATCGCAGGCTCCGGTGATGATGTTATTTCCAGCGGCACATTCGCCTATGATGATCATATTCACGGCGGTGACGGCGATGATGTGATCAATGTCGGCGCCGGCGGTTCTGATTATGCCGATGGCGGCACCGGTGTCGATGTCGGCAGCTTCGACTGGTCCGCCTCTACCACCAGCATCACCGTCAATCCTTATTGGGACGATTATTATGACTTGCAGGGACGTTATGTCAATTTCGACAACATCGAGCGTTTCGATTTGACAGGAGGCGCCGGTAATGATTATCTGGCCGGCGATGATTATTCTGATACGTTGATCGGCGGCGCCGGCGATGATGAGCTGGACGCTTTTGGCGACGATGATGTGTTAACGGGCGGCATTGGCGCCGATATGTTCGATGTCAGAACGGACAGCGGCAACGATATTATTACCGATTTTGCGGCAGGCCAAGGCGTGGGTGATCTGGTTTACTTCGTTGACAATCCTTTCGACACAATGAGTTTCGCAGTTATTAAGCAGCACATGAGTAAAGACGGCGCCGACACGGTATTGGCGCTATCCGATGCCGATGCTATCCGTTTCGTCGGTGTCAGCGTCAGTGCTTTCGCCGCTGATGATTTTTTGTGGGGATAAGCATAAAGCTGTAAGGCGGATTCGCCGCTAGGCAATCCGCCACTTTGGTAGCGCATCAATGGCGGTTTGCTATCGCGAAACCGTATATGGACTCCTCCCGTTTTGCAAACATTTCAT
>CANNKH010000016.1 GCA_947504985.1 Methylococcaceae bacterium
AGCGCGACAACATCGCCTGCTGAACCATGCCCGTCAACTATTTTATCCAGCTGTTGTTTTAATAACGAGGTTCCCACACGACATGGCGTGCAAAAGCCGCAGCTTTCATGCGCAAAAAAATGTGCGAAATTATGAACAACATCGAGAATATTGCGACTGTTATTAAAAATAATAAATGAGCCGCCGGTCGCCAAATCCTCAAAAGCTAATTTGCGGTCAAATTCCTGATTGGAAATAAAGGTGCCCGATGGACCGCCGATTTGAACACCCAGTACATCGTCAGCGCCACAATCATTCAAAATAGTTTGAATGCTGGTGCCAAACGGATATTCGTAAATGCCTGGCTGGCTGCAATCGCCACAAATACTTAAGATTTTTGTGCCTTTGGATTTTTCCGTACCACTATTGGCAAACCAGCTGCCGCCATTAACTGCGATACTTGCTGCCGCCATAAAGGTTTCGACATTGTTTACCACCGTCGGTTTACCGAGATAACCTTGCGTGACCGGGTACGGGGGGCGGTTGCGTGGAATACCCATTTTACCTTCTAGCGATTCGATCAGCGCCGATTCTTCACCACAGATATAAGCGCCAGCGCCCAAGCAGATTTCAATATCAAATGTCGTGCCATGACCCAAGATCTTGTTACCTAATAGACCAGCTTGCCGACGCTCTGCCAATATGGCTTGAAGTTTGTCGTAAAGAAACAAATATTCGCCACGCAAATACAAAAAGCCTTTAGTTGCTCCAATAATTGCAGCACACACCGTCATCCCTTCAAATACTTGATGTGCATAACTGTTTAGTAGTACGCGGTCTTTAAAAGTGCCTGGCTCACCCTCGTCGGCATTGCAGACAACATAACGCGTGGTTTCTTGTTCTTCTGAACAAAACTGCCATTTCATTGCTGTTTTAAAACCGGCGCCGCCACGACCGCGCAAACCCGAGTCACTAATTTCTGACAGCGTTTGCTTTATGCCCCGATTAAACGTCGCCTGAAGCGCCGCACCCTGTGTAATAGGCTGGTTTAGCAATAAATCGGATTTGATTAGGTTGTCGTTGACCTGAAATAGCTCGCTGGGCCATTCACTTAACGGCTTTTGCTGATTAATCAGATCGCTAATAAGATCTATGCGCGGGCGATCCAGACGTGTCAATGGATAGCCGTTGACCAGTCCAGCCGGCCCCTGGTCGCACAAGCCGCTACAGGAGGTGTTATCAAGACTAACCACGCCATCGCTACGAACTGCACCGACGGCAACGTTTATTTTTTCAGATAGATAAGCCATTACGTTATGTTTACCGAGCATGTGATCGGTAATCGAATCACTGATAAGCAACTCATACTGACCGCGTGGGGTAAGGTGAAAAAAACTGTAAAACTCAATGACGCCAATAATCTGAGTAACAGAAATATTGAGTAGTCCTGCCAGTTGCTTTATTGCTGGCTCAGGAATGTAGTGATAACTATCTTGTATTGCCCTTAATATCAGCATCAAACGTGTAGACTGATAGTTATGGCTTGCTGCCAGATTTTCTATGAAGACTTGCATGGTTTTTCCTTGCCTTGTTTTTAAATTAAGGGGGGATATTCGAGAAACACTTCTTTTAAATTAATCTCTAAATCAGAAAATAACAATGGTGTGGCAATGTCATCACCGCTGCGCATATTGAATAACGGATACTTTTTCTGTTCGTCACCCTAACTTCAATCAGGGTAATAGATGTTCTCCCGTCCAAAGTTGCATGAGCGTTTCTCTTTCCCTGATTAAATAATGTTGATCGCCATCAACCATAACTTCGGCAACGCGGGGTCGGCTATTGTAATTGGAACTCATGCTGAAACCATAAGCCCCTGAAGAGCGTATTGCCAGCAAATCGCCTTGTGTTAGTTTTAGCGTACGGTCTTTGCCCAAAAAATCACCCGTTTCACAAACGGGACCGACAATATCCCATTGTTGTGCGGTCGCGTTGCTGTGCTTATTGACAGGAATAATGTTTTGCCAAGCACTATATAAAGCGGGGCGCACCAGATCATTCATTGCGGCATCGACGATAGCAAAGTTTTTGTTGGCTGTCGGCTTGAGGTATTCAACCTGAGTTACCAAAATCCCCGCATTACCGACAATTGCACGCCCCGGTTCCAGTAGGATTTCAAAACTTGTTCTGAGCTTATCGAGGGAGTCATTGCCGTCAAGTCGTGTCAGAATGGCCTGTATGTAATCGGCAGGTTCGGGCGGCTGTTCATCTTTATAACAAATTCCCAAGCCGCCTCCCAAATCCAGATGATGCAATACGATACCTTCATCTTTAAGCGTGGCGACCAGCTCAAGAATTTTGTCTAGTGCGTCTAAAAAAGGTTGGGTTTCCGTAAGTTGTGAACCAATATGGCAATCGATACCGATAATTTTTATGTGTGGCATGGTGGCCGCACGGCGATATTCTGTTAGCGCCTGAGCGATGTCGATACCGAATTTATTTTCTTTTAATCCAGTAGAGATATAGGGATGCGTTTTCGCATCCACATCAGGATTAACACGAAAAGAAACGGGTGCGATAACGTCTAGCTGACCAGCCAGCCGATTAATGCGATCCAGTTCGCCACTTACTTCAATATTAAAACAGCGGATGCCCATTTTTAACGCCGCTAAAATTTCATCTTCGCGTTTGCCAACACCGGAAAAGACGATTTTTCCAGCCTCACCGCCGGCAGCAATGACGCGCTCTAGTTCACCCAGCGAGACAATATCAAAGCCTGAGCCCAAGCGTGCCAGTAGGTTGAGAATAGCAAGGCTGGAGTTAGCTTTCACCGCATAACAGATTAAATGGGCTTGATTGCCGAAAGCCTTATCAAAGGCTTGCCAATGCCTTTCTAGGGTAGCTCGCGAGTAAATATAGCAGGGGCTGCCGTATTGATAAACGATGTCCTGTACGGCAACATCTTCTGCAAACAGTTCATCACTTCGGTAATTAAAATAATCCATGATCGGTTTAATGCGTCGGTTGTTTGATATTTTGTTGGGTAGGCAATGCTTTATCAGGTAGATAAAGTGGCCCAGGTTGTCCGCAACCTGTAAGGGTCAAGTTTAGCAGTAAAAACAGTAATAATTTAGAGGTTTTCATCTTTCGTTTGCCGTTATCAGGTGTTGGTCGTTAGCTTTATTTTTATAGCCATTTCGAAGTTACAGTCGCTTGATGCTTGCCTAATTGAATAACTTATGTCCGAGGCGGTTGTCGGTGCGGATTTATTTCATGCTTATCCTAAGCAAAGGTTGAACGGTTCCAGCCCCACAATTCAGCAGGACAGTTGCTAAATTCGATATAAATCCGGTCGGCAGATAGTGGTAACACGGTTGTTAGCAGCTTGCAGATTGATGCGGACAGTGCTTTAGCCTGAACGGTATTGAGTCCTATACTTTTGCATTCAAGATAAGCTAAAGGTTGGTTGTTGCCACTAAATAACATGGCTTTGCCGCCGGTTAATTCCACCATAACATAACGCTCCGATTTACCAGTTTCTTGCGCGACTAATTGAGATAGTGCGCTGAGTAAACGATCTGATTGATGCTGATCTACTGCAATATTGGTGCTGAGTTTTATAAAAGGCATAGTCAGATCTTTAATACAGGGCGGAGGCTAGCTGAAAACAGCGCGTTACATCGACAAACGAAGACTTGTGATCGGATATCTGTTCACGTCGATAGTCTTTCTGGTATTTTTAATGCTTTGCGCTGATTAATATAATAACTGTTGCCATCAATTTTTTTTGCCTGTTTTTTAGCGCCGGCGGCAAAATCTGCAATATCAACATGCGACTGGCACAGGCTGGTCACTGTCGGATCGACAATGCCTACCGACAAGCTTGTCATTGGAAAAAAGTTTTTTTCTCCTGCCCGATTTTCACTATGAATACCGCCTGCTTTTACATCTTCAGGCTTATAGTGGCCTGGCACAAGCTTTTCAAAGTGTGCCAAAATATTTTCACAGCGATGCAACCAGTCATTACAAGTAAAAACAACAATAAAATCATCGCCGCCGATATGTCCGACCAGTCCGTGTTTCTCAGGAACATACGCCGCAAGCGTTTCAGCGACCGCTTTAATAATGTCATCGCCGGCACTGTAGCCGTAAACATCATTAAATGGCTTGAAGTTATCCAGATCAAAATAGGCAAAGGCGAAGGGAATTTTACTGGCGAGCAGTTGGTTTATATATTCATTGAGTGGAACGCTGCCGGGTAACAAAGTTAGCGGGTTGGCATGTTTAGCATTTTTTATTTGTTGGCGGGTCATTTCTTCGAGCAAATCCAGCAAGGTTGCCAAGCCAATATATTCACCATTTCGGGTAACGATAAACGCAGGATCATGATCAAGGGTTGAGGTTAGCTCTTGGCTGACGGATTCTATTGGCGTATTTTGATCAATACTCAGCGGGCTTTTGCTGATGAATGAATGAATGGGTTTTTTGCCGTACAGCTCTAAGCCGTAGCGACTGGAAAATAGCTTGGAGAGAAAGTGATCTCGGAAAATAATGCCTGAAGCAATCTTATTATCTACCAGCGGCACAAGCGTTAAGTCATTGTTGTGTTGAAACAAACTCATAACTTCACAAATAGGGGTTTTTGATGAAACCGGTGGTATAAATTTGGCGATATGAAAGGCGGTCGCTGTATTATAAAGATTGGATGGAACAGGCTTAGATGAGCTATTAATAAACAGGGTGCTGTCTATTTTTTCTAATGGAAATGCCGTAGGTCGCCCAATATAATAGCCTTGGACATAGGGAATACCGAGGCTTGCTATGGTTTTGAAATCATTTGCTGTTTCTATGCCTTCAGCAATAATTTTGCAATTGAGCGAGCTTGCAAGGTTTTGAATAGCACGCACAAAATTGAGCTTGACCGGATCATCATAAATGCCTTGGATGAAGTGTGGGTCTATTTTTAAGTAGTCCGGCAGTAATTCTGACCATAACTTTAATTCCGAATAACCGGCACCTAAATCATCCAGGGCTATTTCAAAGCCCATATCTCGGTAATGTGTGAGCGCATTACGAATGAGTTTGTAGTTACTGACAGGTTGGAGTTCTGTCAGCTCAATGACGACAGACTTTGGATTCAGGTCAAACTTTTTAAGGAATTTAAGTGTCATACCCGATTTGAAATCCGATTGCAATAAAGCGGATGGACTGACATTAAGAAAAAGTTTTTTGTTTAGATTGAATTGTGCATAGCTTTTTATACTATTTTTTCGGCAGGAAAATTCAAGTTTGGTACTTAAATTGAAGCGTTCAGCCGTATTAAATAACACGGCTGGATTGTGCAGTGGGCTGTCTGACGCGCTACGGATTAATGCCTCGTAACCAATGATGTCTTTTTGTATTAAAGACACGATAGGCTGAAAAAGAGAGGTTAGCTTTTCGCTATTAAGAATCTGGACTAATTCATCGTGTAAAACTGACATTGGCGTGTTTGCTTGATATACCTAAAACCACTATGTTAGTGGGTATGTTATTGCAACAATATGACAAGCATAAAAATATCCGTAATCTTGATACTACTTAACTTTAATATAATCCCAGTTGTAGTTTTGCTACTTCCGACATCATGTCGCGCGACCACGGCGGATCAAGAACGACTTCAACATCCACTTTGGTAACACCGGGTAGGGCGCGGATAGATTTTTCCACATCACTTTGAATGACGGGTCCCATGCCACAACCGGGTGCGGTTAGCGTCATCATAATATGCACTTCGTGCAAATCTTCTTCGATGGCTTTTACGTTACAATAATAAACCAATCCCAAGTCAACAATGTTGACTGGGATTTCAGGGTCATAAACTGTTTTCATAACTTCCCAGCAGTTCTTTTCGACAGCTTCTGCATGGGTTTCTGATACCAATGTATGTAGCTGATGCGGCTCTTTACCCAATGCGTCAGCATCATTGCCAGCAATGCGTACCATGTGACCGTACCCGGTGATTACGGTGTAGTTATCGCCCAAAGCCTGATGTATAGTCACCTCTTCGCCTTTGTTAAGGGTTCCGGTTGCGCCGTCAGGAATGGTGACAATACTGACATCTCGGGTTAAAACAACACTTTCTCGTTCAGCCATAAAGAATTTGGTTATAAGTGAAAAGTACGGGCATCGATAGTCTGGCCGGTTGTGCCAATGCTTTCTGAGCCGAATAGATATAAGTAAACAGCAGCCATCGAAGCCATGTCAGGCAGTCGGGTTTTGTCTTCAGCGGGATACGCCCGTTTTCTTAAAGGTGAGTCAATAGGTCCGGGGATTAGGGTATTAACCCTGATTTTGCCAGCGGCTTCCAGTTCTTCAGCCAAAATTTTGGCTAAACCTTCCAATGCTATTTTGGATACGCCGTAAGCTCCCGCGTAAGCCTTGGCGATTCTTGCTGAGGAGTCAGAAGTAAATACGATAGAGGCTTGTGAGCTTTTTTGTAGAACGGGCAACAGCATTCTGCTGAGTAAAAAAGCCGCATTCAAATTGACATTTAAAGTGTGTCCCCAATCTTTGGTATTGATTTGTGCGATAGGCGTAAATGAGGTGAATTCCACCGCCGAATGCAGCACGCCTTGCAGTGCGCCATATTTTTCCTCGATTCTATCGGCTAATTCCTGATAGTCGTTTTCATTGGCACCCGCTAAATCAAAAGGATACATGATCGGCATCGACGCATTCGCCGCAGTAATAGCATCGTAAACCACTTCCAGTTTGGCGATATTTTTGTCCAATAGAATGATATGTGCGCCATGCTTGGCTAAGGTTAGTGCGGCAGTACTGCCCAAGCCGCCGCCTGCACCGGTAATTAAAATAACATGGTTTTTTAACGGCATAATGCTGAACCTATCCAGGTTGAAAGCTGCTGTGGTGAGGCTATTAATGCGTCAGCCCCCCAAGTTTCAGGGGTGTCGGTGAGCTTAAGGTAACCATAGAGGGCGGCGAGCGTTTTCATCTGAGCACTTTTTCCAGCTTCAATGTCATGGCTGGCATCTCCGATATAAACACATTCTTGCGGTTTGACCCCCGCTTGTTTGCATGCTGCCAACATCGGCTCAGGATGCGGTTTTGGATTCGCCGTGGTGTCGCCGCTGATTATACAAGCGGCTCGATCAGTCAAATTCAACGCATCCAGTAACGGATGCGTGAAACGTTCCCGTTTATTGGTTACCACGCCCCATTTTAGACCTTGGGCTTCACACTGATCGAGTATTTCAGGAATGCCATCAAAAAATACGCTATGTTCGGCAATATTGCGTTGATAGTGATTGAGCATGAAATCCAGAATATCGGCCTGACAATCTTCAGATACGCTATTGCCAAGACATTTTTTGATCATCGCCGCCGCACCGAATGAGATAAATGGCTTAACCGTTTCCGGTAAAACGGTTGCAAAATTGTGGGCACTTAACGCCTTGTTCAGGCAGGCGAGCAAATCTGGCGCGGTATCTACCAGCGTACCGTCAAGATCAAATAACACACAGGAAAGCTGAAAATCAATTGACATAAGCCATTACTCGGCGCGTTTAAATGCAGCGATATAGTTGACTTTAATATCTTTACCTAAATTAAAGTGTTTCGTAAACGGATTGTATTCAATTCCCACCATGCCTTGTAATTCAAGGCCGACCGACCGAGCGGTTTGGCTTAGTTCGGATGGCTTGATAAAGGTTTTAAAGTCATGCGTGCCCTTTGGCAGCATTTGCAGTACATGTTCGGCGGCGACAATCGCGAGTAAGTAAGCTTTAGTTTGACGATTAAGTGTCGAAAAAAATACCATGCCGCCGAGTTTAACCAATGCGGCACAAGCGGCAATGATGGCACCCGGATCAGGCACATGTTCCAGCATTTCCATACAGGTAACATGGTCGAAACCGGCGGGTTCCTTTGCGGCAAGTGCTTCTGCACTGATTTGTCGGTAATGGGCGTTGATACCCGATTCCAATCCGTGCAGTTCGGCAATATCGACAAGGTCTGAGCTGAGATCAATGCCCGTCGCATCGGCACCTTGTCTAGCCAGCGCTTCAGTTAAAATGCCGCCACCACAACCTACGTCGACGAAGCGTTTGCCACCAATGTCGGCGTAACACTGAATGAACTCCAGGCGTAAAGGGTTAATGTCATGAAGGGTTTTAAATTCTCCCTGAACATCCCACCAGCGTTCTGCCATTGAGCCAAATTTGTTGATTTCGTGTAGATGTACGTTTTCTGTTGCTGTCATGGTGTAAGCCGTAGGGTTAAGGTTATAGTTTACTATATTGCTAGGTTATTAGTCACACCCGCATTGTCTAAAATGCAGTATTGATGTAGAAACAATAGATGGACAAAATTCTGCAACACGGTAAAATCGCCGAGCTAAAATGCGTATTAATCCTACTGAAACAACATCTTGATGGCAACTATTACCGTATTAAATGGACCAAATTTAAATCTGCTTGGCGTGCGCGAACCAGGCCATTACGGAAATAAAACGCTTACTGATATAAAAATAATGCTTGAAAATCAAGCTGAAACCTTAAATCATTGTGTCGCGTTTCATCAAAATAATGCCGAACATGAGATTGTCGAGCTGATTCATCAGGCCTATCATGCGCGGGTTGATTTTATCATTATTAATCCCGCTGCCTTTACGCATACCAGTGTAGCAATACGTGACGCCTTGCTGGCAACCCAAATCCCTTTTATTGAGGTTCATTTATCAAACGTCTATGCACGGGAACCTTTTAGAAAACATTCCTATTTCTCAGATATCGCGAAAGGCGTTATTTGTGGATTGGGAGCAACTGGATATGAACTGGCCTTGCTGGCCACTCATCAGATATTAGCAGAGAGACAAGCCGAGAGACTATAAACCATGGATATTAGAAAAATAAAAAAACTCATCGAAATTATCGAAGCATCGGGCGTTGCCGAACTGGAAGTTAAAGAAGGCGAGGAGTCAATCCGTATTAGCCGTTATTCTGCTGTTTCTGCCCCTGCTGCAACTTATGCGGCGCCTGCGGTTGTGTCTGTAAGCACGGCGTCTTCATCCACTATTGGTGATGAACTCGTAGTTACTGGACATGTTGTTAAATCGCCTATGGTGGGCACCTTTTATCGCTCAGCATCACCCGGTACAAAAACATTCGTAGAAGTTGGTCAGGCCGTACAGTTAGGCGATACCCTGTGTATTATTGAAGCGATGAAAATTCTTAACCAGATTGAAGCGGATGCAAGCGGTGTGATCAAGCAAATTCTGGTTGAAAACGCAGAACCTGTCGAATATGGCCAACCTTTATTCATCATTGAATAACACGAAGAAACGAGGGATTCATGTTCGATAAAATCGTTATTGCTAATCGCGGTGAAATTGCGTTGCGCATTTTGCGTGCCTGTAGGGAATTGGGCGTTAAAGTGGTTGCTGTTCATTCCGAAGCCGACCGGGATTTGAAGCATGTTCGCCTGGCCGATGAGTCGGTGTGTATCGGTCCAGCGGCATCAGCCGACAGTTACCTGAATATTCCCGCAATTATCAGCGCCGCCGAAGTTACTGATGCGGAAGCTATCCATCCCGGTTACGGATTTTTGTCCGAGAACGCCGATTTTGCTGAAAAAGTTAAACAAAGCGGCTTTGTTTTTATTGGCCCGAATGCAGAAACTATACGTTTGATGGGTGACAAGATTTCTGCTAAAAATGCGATGATTGCTGCGGGTATTCCCTGTGTTCCTGGTAATAATGATCCGCTTTCTGATGATAATAAAAAGAATCTTAAGCTTGCGCAAAAAATTGGCTACCCCGTTATTATCAAGGCGGCTGGTGGCGGCGGTGGTCGGGGTATGCGGACAGTACATACCGAAGCTGCATTGCTAAATGCGATTGCGATGACCAAAGCCGAGGCGGGTAGTGCTTTTGGTAATCCAACTGTATACATGGAAAAATTTCTGGAAGATCCTCGTCATATTGAGTTTCAGGTGATGGCCGATGCGCACGGCAACGCGATACATTTAGGTGAGCGCGATTGCTCGATGCAGCGCCGTCACCAGAAAGTCGTCGAAGAAGCGCCGGCACCCGGTATTACCGAAGAGCAGCGCCGATTTATTGGCGAACGTTGCGCCAAGGCTTGTATCGATATTGGTTATTTAGGGGCGGGTACTTTTGAGTTTCTATATGAAAAAGGCGAGTTTTATTTTATTGAAATGAACACGCGCGTACAGGTTGAGCATCCGGTTACCGAAATGGTCACCGGTTTTGATATTGTCAAAGAACAATTACGTATTGCCTGTGGAGAGCCACTGTCGCTTACTCAGGATCAAGTCAAAATTCAGGGACATGCCATTGAATGCCGATTGAATGCCGAAGACCCACGGACGTTTATGCCGTGTCCTGGCATCATCGATCAGTTCCATATGCCGGGTGGTCCTGGTATTCGTTGCGAAACACATATCTACAATGGCTATAAAGTCCCACCGTATTACGATTCAATGATCGGCAAACTGATAGCGCATGGCGAAACCCGCAAAAGTGCGATAGCGCGTATGAACACGGCTTTAAGCGAAATTATTATCGACGGTATTAAGACCAATATTCCGTTGCAGCAGGATATTATGAATGACAGTGCATTTGCTACTGGCGGGCAAAATATCCATTATTTGGAAAAAAAGCTGGGCATTTATTAAAATTCAGTTAATTGCGCACAGAGGCTGTTTATGGCATGGCATCAATTTACCGTCATTACCAGCGAAAGCGTTGCGCCTGAACTGGCCGATTTTTTCAGTGAGCTGGGTGCCGTTTCTGTCACTTATATGGATGCTGAAGATGAGCCGGTTTATGAGCCCGCTATCGGTGAAACAAAAATATGGCGTCATACGCAAGTCATCGCACTGTTTGAATTTGATATTGATCCTGAGTTGATACAACCGCTGGTTTATAAGCAATTTGAGCCAGCCGGCTTAGTCGGCTGGCTTCATGAAGTTGTGCAGGATCAGGAATGGGAACGTGCTTGGATGGCGTTTTATAAGCCAATGAAATTTGGCAATAAACTCTGGGTTTGTCCAACTGATCAAGAGCAACTCGAATCGGGTACGGTATGTTTAACGCTGGATCCAGGGCTTGCTTTTGGTACCGGCACACATCCGACCACGGCTTTATGTCTGGAATGGCTGGCTGATAACGATTTAATAGGCAAAACCGTAATCGATTATGGCTGTGGTTCCGGCATACTTGCGGTTGCAGCGATTTTGCTGGGTGCAAAAATTGCACATGCGGTTGACATTGATCCACAGGCTTTAACCGCAACACATGACAATGCGCTGAAAAATAAGGTTCAGGATCAAATCTTAGGCTATCTACCAGAGCACTTTGTACCCTTTCAATGTGAGGTTGTACTTGCCAATATTCTTGCTAAGCCATTGATTGATCTGTCACTAACCATCAGTAGCTTGTTGATGACTGGTGGGCAACTGGTTTTATCAGGCATACTTCTGGAGCAGGCTGATGCCGTGATCGATGCTTATCAGCCGTATATCGATTTTAAGCCACTAGTTCAACAGGAAGACTGGATTAGACTCGAAGGCAGCAAGCGTTGACGCGATGTTTACAAGGTGTCCAAACTGTCGACAACAACAATCGCTGACAGTAGATCAGTTGCGCAACAACTCAGCCATCGTGTTTTGCAGGCAGTGTTCAATAAAATTTGATGCTCTAGAATTACTCAGTGAAACGGCAATTGACGAGGCGAACAACAATATCCAAGCTGTGGTTTTGCCTTGGGAACAACCGTCCCGCAAGTCTTATTGGCTATTAGCTACACTGATCAATAGCTTGTTATTGCTTGCACAGCTTGTTTCTTTTGAAGGCAATGCGGTCGCCCAAAATATCCGTTTTCGTCCTGGTCTTGAGCGTGCATGTCAACTGTTTGGATGTCAGTTACCTAATTACAAAAATGCCGATGAATTGATAATAAAAGGCGCATTAATACCATCCAATGGACATTATAATTTTACGGCGGCTATCACTAATCAAGCCGCTTTTGCCCAGCACTATCCAAACATTAAATTGACCTTGTTGGGTTATAACGGCAGTCCTTTTGCGTACAGAATTTTTTATCCGCAAGAATATGCTGCTGAAATGATGACAACAAACGCCTTGATAAATGCCGGTGCAACGCTAGCTATTAATCTGGACATCGCCGCGACAAAAAACCACATCAGTGGCTATACCTTTGACACACTTAATTAATATGGCATATCCGGTAATTGTTTTAAAAAAAAATGAAGATAGGCGTCTGCGTACTGGACATTTATGGGTTTTCAGCAATGAAATCGATAGCCAGCGTTCCCCGCTGGATACTTTTGCTCCAGGCGATTTGGCTCAAATCCAAAGTAGTGATGGCAAAATTATGGGCACGGCTTACGTTAATCCAGGTGCGCTGATTTGCGCACGGATATTGTCCAGGAAAGCCAATTTGAAATGCGGTAGTGCTTTTTTTAAAGAGCGCCTGACAACCGCGTTGACCTTGCGTGAAAAACTGTTTAGCAAGCCTTACTATCGGCTTGTTTTTGGTGAAAGCGATGGTTTGCCCGGACTGGTTATTGATCGCTTCGGCGCTGTGTTTTCGGTACAAATAACAACAGCAGGCATGGAACAGCGCAAAGATATGCTATTTACTGCGTTGATAGCGCTATTTGCGCCAGAGGCTATCGTATTAAAAAATGATAATAGCCAGCGGCAACAGGAAGGCTTGGGTCAGGAATCGGGAATTGCTTACGGTAAGCTGCCCGAAACGCTAATCATTGAAGAAAATGCGGCGCAGTTTAAAATTGATATTATTGATGGACAAAAAACCGGCTGGTTTTATGATCACCGTAGTAGCCGAGCACAATTGGCCGGTCTTGCAAACAAGCAGCGGATACTGGATTTATTCTCTTACACTGGCGCATGGGGAATCCCGGCCGCTATTGCCGGTGCCACTGACGTCACTTGCGTAGATGCTTCCGAAGGCGCGTTGGCTTTGGCACAGGAAAATGCAATGCTAAATAAGGTCGAAGGGCGTATGCACTTTGTGCGTAGCGATGTTTTTGACTATCTTAAACAGGCGCGATTGGATAACCAGTTGTATGACATTATTGTATTGGATCCGCCTGCACTGATTAAGCGTAAAAAAGATTTCAAGCAAGGTTATGAAGCTTATCGGCGGCTAAACCATCTCGCTTTACAAGTATTGTCAAAAAACGGTATCTTGATTTCGGCGTCCTGCTCTTTCCATCTGAGTCGAGAAAACTTACATGAAATATTACGTTCGTCAGGGCGACATATAGACCGCCATTTGGTATTTTTTGCCGGTGGCGGGCAGGGAGCCGATCATCCGATAGATCCTGCTATACCTGAAACTGAGTATTTAAAAACCTTTTTTTGTTCGGTTTCTTCAAGTTTATAACGTCATTGAGGCGCGTTATGGCCACAAAACAAGGTAAAGAAGTTTGCACGCTTTGCGGCCTGCCTGTTGAAATAAAAGGTTTTACACTCCAGGGCGCCGATAGCGTACAAAATTTTTGTTGCGGCGGTTGCCTTAGTATTTATCAGCTACTTTATGAGTCCAACAACGGTATAACTATAAACGACCCACCCAATAATAATGAGGATATTCAACAATGAAAGCTTGCGAAACCTGTGCCCGCGTAGAGATTGGCAAACATCATAATCAAATGCCTGTCTGGAAAAGGGCGGTCGGCATGATTTTGGTCTATCTGCCTATCCTAACGCTGCCGTTTGTAATTTTGAGCGCCTATATGACCTATTACCATTTGCTGTTTGTTGGTGCAAAAAACCTGAAGACGTGGGGGGATTTTATTCCCGCGCGTGCCAGTCACCGTTACACTTACAAAGACCAGATTACCATGCAACCTTCTTTTAAAGGCGCGTTATCCAAGTACAGATGGTTCTGGATTGCCAATTGCACTTGGTATTGCCCTTATAGTGTTGCGTTATTTGAGTGGCATGCTTATTTGGTCAAAATCGTTGAAAACTGGTGGTGCCCTTTTGGGCATGATAAAAAAGAAACCTATAATAACGCGCCGATTGATAAGTCATTTTGGCATATCTACCCGGCTGATATTGTTAAATTGACTGACGAAGACCGCGAGAATCCTATCTGGAATGATTCGACGGATTCATAAGACAGTATCTCCGTAGGGCAGCAACAATGATTTAAACACTCATTGTTGCTGAAGCGTTGCCGTTTTTAGGCTATCATAGACGCCCTTTTGGTATTTCAGGTCTCCATATCTCGATGCAGATAGGTTCTTATCAACTCAGCAATAATCTGATTTTAGCACCCATGGCCGGTGTCAGTGACCGCCCGTTCAGGGAATTGTGCAAACAATTTGGCGCGGGGTTAGCGGTATCTGAAATGGTGGCTTCGAATCCAGCTTTACAAGCGCATAAACGCACTTTATTAAAAGCGGATCATGACGGTGACACAGGAATACGCTCAGTTCAGATTCTAGGTACTCAGCCCCAGCAAATGGCTGATGCCGCAAGACTTAATGTTCAGCGTGGTGCTGATATTATCGATATCAACATGGGCTGTCCCGCTAAAAAAGTTTGCTCAGTTGCAGCAGGCTCTGCGTTGTTAAGAGATGAAGCCTTGGTTAGGCAAATTCTTGAAACCATTGTTAATGCTGTCGATGTGCCGGTGACGTTAAAAATCCGTACGGGTTGGAATTTGCAGAATCGTAATGCGGTCAGTATTGCTCAAATTGCAGAAAATGCGGGTATTGCCGCCTTAACCGTGCATGGCAGAACACGTGCCTGCAAATTTGATGGTCGAGCAGAGCATGAAACGGTTAAACAGGTTAAACAAGCGGTCAGTATTCCGGTGATTGCCAACGGTGATATAGATTCGCCGCAAGCGGCTAAACAGGTGCTTGATGTCACCGGTGCGGATGCCATTATGATAGGTCGTGCGGCACAAGGAAATCCTTGGTTATTTAATCAGATAAACTATTTTCTCAAGACGGGCGAGCAACTTGAAAAGCCCGATACGGCAATGATATATGACACCTTAATGACTCATCTGGAGAAACTTTACCGTTTTTACGGCGAGGTATCCGGTGTTAGAATCGCCAGAAAGCATATCGGCTGGTATTTTAAACAGCTTGATGTCATCGTTCCGCAGCCTATCAAAAATACTATCAATCTAGCCAATACCCCCTCAGAGCAAATGGGATGGACACATGCGGCTTTTGATCATTTAACAAACATCTGTTCTGCATCCTATGAAAACAACTAAAGAAAACGCCGCTATACCGTTGTCTGTGTATGTTAAACAGAGTATAGAGATTTATTTTTCGCAGTTGAGCGATCACGATGCGGTAGGTTTACACGCCTTGGTTATTAGTGAAGTCGAAAAGCCCCTGCTCGAAGCGGCACTCGCGCATTCAGGGCACAATCAAACTAAAACGGCCAAAGTGCTGGGTTTAAGCCGCAGTACCTTGCGTAAAAAGCTGGAGTTTTACGGCATTTCTTAAAAACAAACTCAGTATCAAATACAATAAACACACAGATGATGCAGATAAATAAGATAGCCACTGATAAAGTCTACATGTTATCGATACTCCATTTTTATAACGGCTAACTAGCTGCAAATAAACCTAATAAATCAACTAAAACACATCATGATCAGTCATCAGCCTATCGGTTCTATCATGCTCGACATTGAAGGGCTAACACTGACCGCCCTTGAACGAGACATTATCAACCATCCCAATACTGGAGCCGTGATTCTGTTTTCGCGCAACTACCATGATCCCGAACAGATTACTGCGCTCATTAGCAGCATCCGAGCGGCTCGTAATGGATCGATATTGATTGCTGTGGATCAGGAAGGCGGCAGGGTGCAGCGATTTCAGCACGGATTCACGCGTCTGCCTCCCGCTGCTAGCTATGCGCTAGCCCCCGAACTTGCAGAACCTGCGGGTTGGTTAATGGCGGCAGAATTATTAGCCGTGGGTGTCGATTTCAGTTTTGCACCAGTGCTGGATATTGATTGTGGTGTTAGCGAGATTATCGGTAATCGATCTTTTTCAAATGATCCACAACGAGCAACGTGTCTTGCCAACAGCTTTAGAGCCGGTATGAAATACGCTGGCATGGCGGCAACCGGTAAACATTTTCCAGGTCATGGTGCGGTAGCGCTAGATTCCCATCTGACCTTGCCAGTAGACGAACGCGATTTGAATGCCTTGCGTGCCAACGATTTATTGCCATTCAAACAATTAATTACCGATGGTCTGGAGGCTATTATGCCGGCGCATGTGCTTTATCCAAACATCGATGCGCAGCCTGCAGGTTTTTCACCGTTTTGGATACAACAGATTTTGCGTCGCGAACTGAACTTTAACGGTACGGTCTTTAGCGATGACCTAAGTATGGAAGGTGCGGCATCAATGGGTAATTTCCCAGAACGTGCGCGGCTCGCACAGCTTGCTGGTTGCGATATGATCTTGATCTGTAATAATCCATCAGCGGCACAGCAAGTGCTTGATGCGTTACCTATTAAACAAGATGGGATCAGGGAGCAACGCCTACTCAACATGCGAGGCAAAGCGACGATGACGCGCGAACAGCTAATGCAATCTGAAAAATGGCTACAGGTATCAACGCTTATTAACCAATTCACACAACGTCTTTAAAATCCCTTTATGCTTAAAGAAATCAAACATATCCAGACACATGCAGAGTTGCTGCATAGCGAGTGTGAGGTTGAAGCCGCTTTGGATCAAATGGCTGAACAGATTAACCTTTTGTTGGCTGATCGTAATCCGTTAGTGCTCTGCGTACTTAATGGCGGCATCGTTGTGGCTGGAAAATTGCTGACCCGATTAACCATGCCGCTGAACATCGATTCAATTAATGCCAGCCGTTACCAAAACCAGACCTCGGGGGGCACTATTGAATGGGTACTTAAACCCAGTCAGTCCCTTAAAGACCGTACCGTACTTATCATTGATGATGTACTTGACGAAGGGATAACCTTGGCCGCATTACAACAATATTGTAAAGATCAAGGTGCTTCATCGGTTTACAGTGCGGTATTAATTGATAAACTCCTAGGGCACGAAAAACCCACCTATGCTGATTTTGTCGGCTTGACCGTTGTCAATCGGTATTTATTCGGTTATGGCATGGACTATAAAGGCTATCTACGCAATGCCGCCGGAATTTATGCCTGTAAAGAATACGAGGATCCCAATCATGATTAAACTAGCCATTATAGGCGGCACCGGACTGACTAAACTCGCCGACCTGAAGATTATCAAGCGTGAAGCATTACAAACCCCCTATGGATCACCATCCGCTGATTTTATTACTGGCGAATTATCGCAAAAAGAAGTGATATTCCTAGCGAGGCATGGTAATCCGCATACTATTCCGCCGCATAAAATTAATTATCGCGCCAATATCTGGGGACTTAAACAACTCGGTGTTGACCGTATTATCGGCGTAGCCGCTGTGGGTGGTATCACCGCAGCTATGGCGCCTGCGCATATTGCGATACCCGATCAAATCATTGACTACAGCTACGGTCGCGAGCATACCTTCTTTGACAATGATAATTCGTCAACCTCCCATATCGATTTTACCTTTCCGTATAGCCCGATATTGCGTGCTAAATTAATTATTGCTGCCGATCAAGCTGGAATTACCGTTACTGAAACCGGTACTTATGGATGCACTCAAGGTCCTCGTTTGGAAACTATTGCTGAAATTACGCGCATGGAAAAAGACGGTTGTGATTTAGTGGGTATGACCGGTATGCCAGAGGCGGCGCTAGCTAAAGAACTCGGCATTGATTATGCGTCACTTTCGGTTATTGCCAATTGGGCGGCCGGTAAAACAGAAGGCGAAATTACGATGGCTGAAATTGAGCAGAATTTGCAGGTAGGCATGGCGAAGGTAGCAGAGCTGCTTAAGGCATTGATGGGAGATTGTTAATAAATTGCTCACATAAAGTACGAAAGCCCCTTGCACAATAACCCACTTTTATAATTGAACGTATATTTATGACTACGCAACCGAGTAAAAATCTAGAAACCTTCGAAAATCCGCAAATTGATCGTGATTACACGATTCGCATTGATATTCCTGAATTTACCTGTCTGTGTCCTAAAACAGGACAGCCCGATTTTGCGACGATTCAAATTGAATATGTACCCGCCCCGCTGTGTGTCGAACTTAAATCCTTAAAGCTATATATGTGGGCATTTCGCGATCAGGGCGCTTTCCATGAAGCCGTGACCAATGAAATTCTCAACGATTTAGTCAAAGCAATCACCCCTTCTTTTATACGCATACGAGCGGAATTTAATGTGCGCGGCGGTATTTATACAACGATTGTTGTCGAGCATAAAAACCCGCTTTGGGAAGCGCCTGAATTGGTTCAATTACCTTAAGAAAGGTAGCTATGATGCTGAAAGAAGCCTTCAAGGTGTTGCCCCAGTACGTGTTGCCGCATCATGCGTTATCTAGGCTGATGAGCAAGCTGACACATTCAGAAAATAAAGTCGTCAAAAATTTGTTTATCAGTCAAATTATCAAGCATTACCACGTCAATATGGCTGAGGCATTGATCGAAGACATCAATGCGTTTAGAAGTTTTAATCATTTTTTTACTCGTGAGCTAAAACCTGAGCTAAGACCTTTACCGGTTGATCCACATGCAATTGCGTGCCCAGCGGATGGCGCCGTGAGCCAAGTCGGCGTGATTACTGGCGGCACTGTTTTTCAGGCTAAAGGTAAAAGCTTTACTACGTTTGATTTATTGGGTGGTAGTGCAGAACGCGCTGAACCTTTTACTAACGGCTCGTTTTCGACGATTTATTTATCACCCAAAGATTATCATCGTTTACACATGCCATTGACAGGGACACTGAGGGAAATGGTACATGTTCCTGGTCGCTTATTTAGCGTGAATACAACAACAACAAATACCGTACCTGGGCTATTTGCCAGAAATGAACGTGTTTGCTGCCTATTTGATACCGAAGCAGGACCAATGGCTTTGGTGCTAGTCGGCGCTATTTTTGTCTCCAGCATTGAAACGGTTTGGCATGGCGTGGTCACGCCGCCAAGTATTGCCTCCGTGAGAAATTGGCATTATCAGGACAATGCGCCTAGGCTAAAAATAGGTGAAGAAATGGGGCGTTTTAATATGGGGTCGACGATTATTGTTTTGTTTGGCAAAGATAAGATGATCTGGGATAGCGAATTTAAGACAGAAAAAATAGTTTGCTTGAGAGAGAAAATTGGGGCTGTTATTTGATAGGGTAGCACTGCAATACGAATGATAAAAGCTAAACTAGGGCTGAATTACTTGGATTTGAAGCATTCGTCATTATTCACATTACAGAGCCGCCGTTATTTTTAGCCAAATCCTTAAGTGAAACGGAGATCTGGTCTTAAGTTAACAACGCCATAAAGTGCTTTAACTGTTTGGATTAAAGCGAGAGCTTGTATAATTCACCTCTTGTTTCGGCATAATGCTTGCCGCAGCCCTTTCATTAACTCAAAACACTATCTGAAGAAAATCCTATGGCACTGTATTGTGGAATCGTCGGTTTACCGAATGTTGGCAAATCGACTTTATTTAATGCATTAACACGCGCAAAAATCGCCGCCGAAAATTATCCGTTTTGCACCATTGACCCTAATGTCGGTGTAGTGCCTGTGCCAGATAGCAGAATGGAAAAACTCGCGGAAATTGTCAAACCAGAACGTGTACTACCAACAACCATTGAATTTGTTGATATTGCCGGACTTGTTGCCGGTGCATCGAAAGGCGAAGGATTGGGCAATAAATTTCTTGCTAATATCCGAGAAACCGATGCTATTGCGCATGTAGTGCGTTGCTTTCAGGATGATAATGTTGTCCATGTAGCTGGAAAAATTGATCCTGTATCGGATATTGAAGTCATCAATACGGAATTGGCATTAGCTGACATGGCTTCTGTTGAAAAAGCCTTGTTACGTGTAAGCAAAAGTGCAAAATCCGGCAATAAAGACGATATGCAAAAAAAACAAGTCTTAGAACGTGTTTTAACCCAACTTAATGCCGGAGAGCCTGCGCGTGGACTGCATTTAAACGAGGATGAAAAAGCCCTGATTAGGGATCTTTGCTTAATGACCCTTAAACCGACTATGTATATTGCCAACGTACAGGAGGATGGTTTTGAAAATAATCCCTTGCTGGATAAGGTACAAGCACTTGCTGATAAGCAAGATGCGATGGTTGTACCTATCTGTGCGGCAATAGAAGCAGAAATAGCGCTACTGGATGAAGAGGAAAGAAAAGAATTTCTTGATGATCTAGGGCTAGAAGAGCCTGGCTTAAATCGGGTTGTAAGGGCGGGTTATCAATTACTAAACCTAGCAACTTATTTTACAGCAGGCGTTAAAGAAGTCAGGGCTTGGACGATTCCCATCGGGGCATCGGCACCGCAAGCGGCGGGTGTTATCCATACCGATTTTGAAAAAGGCTTCATTCGGGCTGAAGTTATTTCATTTCAGGATTTTGTTACTTATAAAGGCGAGCAAGGCGCAAAAGATGCCGGAAAATGGCGACTAGAGGGCAAAGATTATATTGTCAAAGACGGTGATGTCATGCATTTTAGATTCAATGTTTGACAAAACAAGAGGCCAATACCTATAATAGCGGGCTATCATATGATTTTTAAAAGGCGATATAGCTCAGTTGGTTAGAGCACGGGATTCATAACCCCGGGGTCGGTGGTTCAAGTCCACCTATCGCCACCAATAAAATCAAAGCCCTACATAAATTTGTAGGGCTTTTTTTATGGCTAAAATTTCTCATGGCGCACTGGTGGCGCACTTCAAAATAAAACCCCAAAATATACCGCAGCAATTGCCAGTCTTTCAGGCATAAAAAACCGGCATGGTTAGCCGGTTTATGAGTTTCCTAATCTTGCCCGTCAAACAGTCATTAAATCCAAAAACATCAAGCGGTGTTCAGTCGATTGGTTGCCTTCATCACGGGGGGTGTGATTAAAAGTGTGGGGATTCTGTAAAATACCGTTATTTAACTTGACTAGAAGTTACGCATTGACAGCTACTCACGGTTCGCCCAT
>CANNKH010000017.1 GCA_947504985.1 Methylococcaceae bacterium
CCCAATGGCTTTTCTTCTGTTGAGGAAATGCAATCCTCTCGCGAGAAAACCATAAAATGTTTTAACAAAGCCATCACTGAAGCGAACTACTTTGTGTTTACTTTAGGTTTAACCGAAAGTTGGTTCAATAAACAGCATGGCTATGAATACCCCATGTGCCCAGGCACTGTCGCAGGCGTCTTCGATGCAAATGAACATGTCTTTAATAATCAGCAATTTACTTTCATTTTTAAAAGATTAGCGTCAGCAATAGAAATGATGCGTGAAGTTAATAACACCCTAAAAATTATACTTACCGTTTCACCTGTCCCGTTAACCGCTACTAACTCAGGGAAACATGTCTTGCTGGCAACAATGGAGTCCAAATCTATATTACGCGCCGTTGCCGGACAAATAATCGCTAATAGACCTTATGTAGACTATTTTCCCTCGTATGAGCTAATTAATAGCCCGCCGTTTAGAGGCGCTTTCTTTGAACCTAACCAACGTAGTGTTAATCCTTATGGCGTGAACTTTGTAATGGATTCATTTTTTAAATCTTTAGGCATTAAGTTCGACAGAATAGCCAAGAAAGCAGAAAAGAAAGGGAAAGATAAGCCATCAAAAAATCAAAATGATGTTGTTTGTGAAGAAGAACTTTTAGCCGCTTTTGGAGATAAATAAATGAAAAAAATATGCGTTATTGGTAATAGCCATATTGGTGCATTGATTGGCGCATCTCATACCATCATGGAAAATGAAGAGGTTAAAAATAAAAGTGTTAGCCTGGATTTTTTTGCTAATGCGGGGCAGGGTATACAGTTAGTTAAAGTTAAAAATGGAGAACTAAAAGGTGTCAGATATTCGACCACTAAAAAAAATGACATTTATCTGAAAGATTATGATTTATTTTTTATTTGCTGTGATTTGTATGGCCCCAATTTTATAAGTCAATCAAAATATGAATTGCGTAATTTTTCTACTCAAGTTAGGGAACAGGCCACAAAAGATAGAATACATCATTCACATTCAATGAGATTATTCAGAGAAATAACAGCAGAAACCTCTGCCCCTGTTTATATTGCATCTAGGCCGATAAGACCAGCCGCTCACGAGATTTCTAAAGATGAATTTATCGACGGCATTAATGTGATAAGTAAACTCATACAACCCGCTATTTATGTTGAGCCACCGTTAAGTGTTTTAACCGAAACCTTTACAGGCAATACTGATTTCTTTAAAAATTCATCAAATATGCTCGGAAAACCCGTTTCTAAAGAGAAGCATCCTAATCATGATATGGATCACATGAATGAAAATGGCGGTGTAGAGGTACTTTTGCATTTTTTAAATAAAATACAGGATTAACAATCCATTATGGTATGTGTTTGAGAAAATTTTTTGTTTAATTGGTCTCGTTGATTAAACTTTTCCGCACCTTAAACGTTTTTCACCAACGTCTGCGATTCCTTCAATTAATAATTTACAAAAGTGGCTGAAAATATACCCCTTCAAGTTGCTGTTGGCGTTGTAAAAAACCCAACCGGTCAAATTTTAATTTCTCTGCGTGATAAGTCATTGCATCAAGGCGGCTTATGGGAATTTCCGGGGGGCAAAATTGAGCCGGGAGAAACGGCTCAAGCGGCGCTGGTTCGAGAACTTAGGGAAGAACTGGCTATTATTGTTGATTCGGCAACACCGTTAATTTCTGTCAGGCATGACTACCCTGATTTAGCCGTGCAGCTTAAGGTGTTTTTAGTGGATGCTTTTTCAGGCGTTGCTAAAGGCTGTGAAGGTCAGCTTTTTAAATGGGTTGAACCTGCTGAGTTGGTTCAATTGGCTTTTCCTCAAGCTAATCAGCCGATTATTAAGGCGGCGCGATTACCGTCATGTTATGCCATTCTTGATGATAGCGATGCCGCGCGGCTACTGGTAAATCTGCAAAATATTCTGGATAAAGGCGTTAAATTAATACAAGCGAGGCTAAAACGATTAGCGCCAGAAGCCATTGGCAGGTTTATTGAACAGGCTTATCCTCTGTGTAAGCAACAAGGGGCTTTATTGCTAATGAATTCTGCGGTAAGTAAAGCTAACCGCTGGAATGTTGATGGGCTTCATTTAACCAGTCGAGATTTGCTGGCATTAGAGCAGCGACCGGAAGCGGTGTCGTGGCTAGGCGCATCTTGTCATAATCTTCAGGAGTTGTTGCACGCTCAGGCTATCGGCGTTGATTTTGCTGTTTTAGCGCCGGTATTACCGACCCAGACACATCCCGAAGCCAACACCTTGGGTTGGAAACAATTCACCGAATGGGTTTCAGAAGTTAATTTGCCGGTTTATGCGCTGGGCGGGATGACGGTTGCCTCATTACCTATCGCTCAAATAGCAGGAGCGCAAGGTATTGCTTCTATCAGGGCTTTTTTGGATTGATTTAGAACAAGGGGACAATTTACGAAAAAAACTATCAAGATAAAACGGTAGCTGATTAAATTACTGCCAAAAAGTATCGCTATCGTCATCCTCCAGCAAAAGCGGTTCGCTGGGAATTCTTTTCTCTTCCATCACCCATTCCCCAAGATCAATCAATTTACAGCGTTCACTGCAAAACGGTTTGAATAACTGTTCGGGTAACCAAGCCACTGGGCAACTACAGGTTGGGCATTTTACTGTGAGTGGTTGACTAGATGCCGACATCAGAACAAGCAGCAGGTCAAAGTAAATGGAATGTCATCAGGGCTTTGCGTTGGACGCTTTTCGTCAACAGGCTGCACCATAAATCGAATAGTGCAACGATGCTTGCCACCACTAATTTCTGCAAAACACGGCAGGGATTTATCTAAGCTGATTTTGAGCATTTGGAACGGTTGGCTGCGATCCAGCGAGAACTGAAAGAATCCGGCAAAGGCGATTTCTTCAGTAGATGAATTACTGTTGCGTATAAAACTAAGGATTAGGTCAATGCTTGTGCGTATGTCATTAAACGGACTACTCCATAGTTCCAGGTCTTTTTTTCGGATCACTTCATCCTGCTCTAACCAATAATGGTATTCAGGCAAATCAAAGGAGCAGGTTCCGCCAGGAATAGAACTACGTTGGGCAATACTTTGAAATAAATCGCTTTCCATGACGTTGATACCGACTTTTCCAGTCACGGCATAAAGTTTTTTACTAATTATGGACAGTTCGACGAGAATGTTTTGTAATTTTTCAGAGTCTACGCCTTGGCTATTGGCGATTTTATTGAGCGCTTTTGCATTGCGGTCGAGTTCTTTTAATATTTCTGATTTTAGATCATTACGTCTAAAAATAGACATAATATCAAGCAGGACAATGATGGCTGCACGTTTGTCCGCTACGGTTTCCCCTTGGGAAAAGTGGCTGAATTGTTGGAATAGCTGTTCTAGCCTTATGAAAACACGGATACGTTCATTGAGTGGAAATTCATAGGTAATAGTGGTGTTCACAGACAAGTTAAATCCTAGCTTCGCTTATTGAAAGATACAAATTGTGCAGTTTTTTAACGCTTTCCGCAAGCCCTGCATACGGCTTTGAGTTATCAATCACATCATCTGCGCGGCTTAATCTGAATGCGCGTGAGACCTGACTATCGATGATGCTTTGTATTCTTTTTGTTGTTAAATGGTCGCGTTTTTTAATACGCGCTATTTGTTCTTCAACAGGGCAATCGATAACTAATATTCTATCGACAACCTGTTTGGCGGCGTTGTCGGTTTCAAATAATAAGGGTAAACAAACAATGCAATAAGCCGCGCTATTTTGCCGGGTTAGTTGGTTAAGGTCGGCGTTTATGGTTTGGTATATTAATGGATGAAGGATGGCTTCAAGCTGTTGCTTTGCTGTTGGATCGGAAAAAATAATTTCTCTGAGAGCCGTTCGATTTAGCGATTCATCGTGATTAACAATACTTGTGCCAAAAACTTGTTGTATCTCAAGTAACGCGGGCTGACCGGTGGCTACCAGACGTCGCGCCACTTCGTCAGCATCAATAACCGGTACCTCAAGTTGGGTGAAAATCTGGGTAACCGTGCTTTTACCGCAGCCTATACCACCAGTAAGGCCAATTTTCAACATTCAAAATCCAGTCGAATTTAAGTATAACTGATTGATGTCATTGCCCCATAGCAACGCTATCCAGCCGGCAGCGGCTAAATAAGGTCCAAAGGGAATGGGGATGGTATGGTCGCGCTTAGCAACTATCATCATCGTGATACCTATCACAGAGCCCACCAATGAAGATAATAAAATAATCACCGGCAGATATTGCCAACCCAGCCAAGCACCAAATAACGCCAGTAATTTAAAATCGCCATAGCCCATGCCTTCTTTACCCGTGGCAAGTTTAAACAAATGATAAACCAACCAGAGTACGAGATAGCCGACTACCGCGCCGATAATGCTGGCATGGGGCGCTGTAAATAGATTGAATACACTGAGTAACAGCCCCAGCCAAAGCATCGGCAAGGTGATGGAATCGGGTAACAAATGATGGTCAATATCAATAAAGCTTAATGCAATCAGTGACCACGTTAATATCAACGCAAAAACAGTTTGCTCGGTATAGCCGAAATGCCACGCTACCATTGCCGAGGTAATGGCGGTAAAGGCTTCTATAATCGGATAACGTGGTGAAATAGGCGTGCGGCAACAGGCGCATCGTCCTTTTAAAAAAATATAGCTGATAACGGGAATATTCTGATAAGGCTTGATTGCCGTATTACACTGCGGGCAGCGGGATAAGGGTAGAACCAAGTTGAATGATTCCAACTGGGTTTCAGCGTCAAGCTCTAAATAAGCAAGACATTCCTTACGCCAGTTTTGGCGCATCATGATGGGTAATCTATAAATGACGACATTGAGGAAGCTACCTACCAGCAAGCCAATAAGCCCCGCCAGCACTATGCAAATAACGGGAGAAGTTGACAGAAGATCAAGTTGCTGCATCATTATTGAACCACTCAGCGATTAGAAAATTGCTCGCTTTTTGCGAACGTCATGTTATTGAATGCGGTAGGCGAAACTTTTAACTTACCGCCGCGCCCATTTTGAAGATAGGTAAATACATTGCCACGATCAAGCCGCCCACTAAGATACCTAAAATCACCATAATAATGGGTTCCATTAAACTACTTAGGTTATCAACCAAGTTATCGACTTCTTCTTCGTAAAAATCAGCGACTTTTCCCAGCATAGCATCTATCGAACCTGCCTCCTCTCCAATGGCGACCATTTGCTGTACCATGTTCGGCCATATACCTACTTGCTGCATTGCATATTGCAGGCGTTGACCGTTTGCCACCTCTTCACGCATTTTCATGACGGCTTCGGCATAAATAATGTTGCCACAAGCGCCTGCCACAGACTGTAATGCCTCAACCAAGGGTACACCTGCTGCTGACATCGTAGATAACGTTCTGGAAAAACGGGCGATAGCCGACTTGTTAATAATAAGCCCAACAACAGGAAGCTGTAATAGCAATTTGTCTAAAAAATGATTGAATTCTCGCGAACGTTTCTTGAAGAAACTGAATATATAATTAGCCGCTATAACAATACCAAGAACAACCCACCACCATTGCTGTAACCATTTAGACATATCGATAACCATTCGTGTAAACGAGGGCAAATCAGCACCGAAACTTTTGAAAAGATCTTCGAATACGGGCACCACAAATAGCAACAAAATAGCGGTCACAATAAAAGCAACGACCACAACCGCAATCGGGTAAGTCAATGCCTTTTTGATTTTTTTCTTCATCGACTCGGTTTTTTCCTTGTAAGTGGCAATCTTACCCAACAGACTTTCTAATACCCCCGCGCGTTCGCCTGATTCAACCAAATTACAAAACAAGTCATCAAAATATAACGGTCTTCTTTTAAGCGCCTCAGCCAAGCTGTCACCCCCCTCAATATCCATTTTGATGGACATCAATAAAGCTTGCATGCTGGGATTATCATGGCCTTTACCCACAATATCGAGTGCCTGTACTAAGGCAATACCTGCGGCCAACATGGTGGCTAATTGTCTGGCAAAGATGGCAATGTCGCCAGGTGTGATGGGTTTTTGTCGGGCTTTGAATAGGGGTTGGGATTTTTTTTTGATTTTAGTGACGCGATACCCCATGCGCTTTAGCTCAATTTTTGCCACTAATTCATTGCGGGCAGAAATCTCACCTTTAGTTTTTTCTTTATTTCTGTCGAGTCCTTCCCAAATGAAATCCAGACGATCCGCTTGCTCTGCCATTGTTATTCCTTAGTTACCCTATCAATTTCTTCTAGGCTTGTTATGCCCTGACGGATTTTATTTAATCCCGAGGCGCGTAAATCATTAATACCTTCAGATTTAGCCAATGCCGTAAGTTGTAAGGCATTACCGCCTTCCAGAATCATGGTGCGCATTGCTTCGCTAAGTGTCATCACTTGGTAAATACCCACACGGCCTTTATAACCCATCGTACAATGTTCACAACCCGACGACGACGGCTTGAAGATATTAAGGGCTTTCAATTCTTCTTCTTTAAAGCCGGCAGAGAGCAAGATGTTGTCGGGAAAATCAGCCGGAACTTTGCAGTATTCACATAAGCGCCTTGCCAATCGTTGCGCCATAATCAAATTGACCGCTGAAACGATATTAAATGGTGCAACGCCCATTTGCATGAGTCGGTTCAAGGTTTGTGGCGCATCATTGGTATGCAGTGTCGACAATACCAAGTGACCTGTTTGCGCCGCTTTTACAGCAATATCCGCCGTTTCTAAATCACGAATCTCGCCCACCATGATAACGTCAGGATCTTGGCGTAAAAAAGCACGCAACGCATTTGCAAAGGTCAAACCCGCTTTTACATTAACGTTAACCTGATTAATTCCCTCCACCGTGATTTCAACCGGATCTTCGGCGGTGGAAATATTACGGTCAATGCTATTAAGAATATTCAATCCGGTATAAAGGGAAACGGTTTTACCGCTACCTGTCGGGCCAGTAACCAATACCAGTCCATAAGGTTTATTAATGGCCTTGAGAAAAAGTTCTTGTTGAGCTGGCTCAAAGCCCAGTCGTTCAATACCGATTTGAGCCGTGGTTGGATCTAAAATACGCAACACCACTTTTTCGCCAAACAAGGTCGGGCAAGTATTGACACGAAAATCAATAGCACGATTTTTGGATAAAATCATTTTAATACGGCCATCCTGTGGCACCCTTCTTTCGGCTATATCCATGCGCGACATGACTTTTACCCTTGAAATAATCCGTGTTGCTATATTAGCAGGCGGGCTTGCAACGGAATAAAGCATACCGTCACCCCGATAACGAATACGGAAAGTTTTTTCGTAAGGTTCCATGTGTATATCTGAGACACCTTTTTTGATGGCATCCAGCAATATTTTATTCACAAATCTTACAATCGGTGCTTCTTCGGCATTGGAAGTAACATCGACAGCATCCTCGTCACTTGCCGTTGCAATATTCTCCAGATCGGAATCCAACAAATCGGTCATTGAGGTATCGACGGCTTCTAATGCCATTTCAATCGCTTTAGCTAACTTGTTTTCTTCAACCAAAATAATTTCAGGTCGTAGCAAACTTTGAAACTTGATGTCCTCGACGGCCTGATGGTTGGTCGGATCAGACATGGCGACAAACAAGGTTTTGCCGCGAGCATAAAGTGGCAAGACGTTATGCTTGCGTATCAACTTTTCATTAATAAGAGAGAGGGGGAGATTACGGCAATCGATGGCATCCAGATCAAAAAAAGGAAAACCAAATTCAACGGACGCTTTGGAGGCTATCGCTTTGCTGTCAATCAACTTGTTGCTAACAAGATAGCTGATGAGCTGGCTATTGTTTTTTTTCGCTTCTTTAGTATAAATATTGACATCAGTTACGGTCAGGAAACCTTCCTGAATTAAGAGTTTTATAAGACCGCTAGCTTGAAAATCAGTGGGTATTGAAGCCATATAATTAGGTATGTGCCCGTTTAGATTAGTGAAATATAGATGAAATGATCATATTGTCCAGATGACTTTCAAGCTAAAAGGGTAAAACCTAACAAAATCATATTTGATCCTGAGTAATGGGTACAAAACAACTTCGTCAATGGTAACCTCGGTGGATGTCATGACTGCCAGTCCTCAAAGGACTGGCAGTCATCCTATTGCCGAACGGTGTCATGCTCATTCCTTACATAGGCATGGGTACAAAATTATAATACTTTTATTTTTGCGTGTTGTTGTTCAAGGTTGTTAAGTATTGAACGTAAATCAAGCAACCTTGATTTTTCTTTGTCGATAATTTCGGCAGGTGCTTTATCGACAAATGCTGGATTGCTTAACTTGCCTTCAACTCTGGGTAACTCATTGTTGATCTTTTGTATTTCTTTATCCAGCCGTGCCAGTTCTGCAATTTTATCGATCAGACCCGCCATTGGAATCAAAATAGTCATGTCACCTACCAAAGCGATTGCCGATTCAGGCGCAATATCTTCTGCATTTAACCAAGTAATGGCATCTAATCGACCTAATCTTTGCAAATAAATCCGGTTATTGGCTATTTTCTGCCGATCAGTATCGTTACCCTTTTGCAGCAAGATAGGTAATGGTTTGCCGGGCGCAATATTCATTTCGCCGCGAATACGGCGGATCTCCAGAATAACGTTCATTACCCAGTTAATTTCAGCAATCGCGTCAGCGTCGTAAGCCGTTTTATCAGCAATGGGGTAAGGTTGCAACATTATAGTGTCACCTATGATACCCAATAAAGGCGCAATTCGTTGCCAAATTTCTTCGGTGATAAACGGCATAATCGGGTGTGCAAGGCGCAATATTGCTTCCAGAACCGTTAATAGCGTTTTACGCGTGCCACGCTGCAGAGCCTCATCACCAGACTGCAATGATACTTTTGCCAACTCCAGATACCAGTCGCAATACTCATTCCAAGTGAAATCATAAATGGCCTGTGCCGCCAAATCAAAACGGTACAGATCAATAGCGCTACTGGTAGTTTCTGTGACTTGATGCAATCTGGCGGTAATCCAGCGATCCACTTGCGTATACTCACATGCGCCACCAGTTAAACCGTTATCTTGACCTTCTTCGGTATTCATCAACACAAAACGCGCTGCGTTCCATAATTTATTGCAGAAATTGCGATAACCTTCGGTGCGCGTCAGATCGAAACGAATATCACGACCTGTTGACGCCAGTGAGGCGAAGGTAAAACGCAGGGCATCGGTGCCATAAGATTGAATACCGTCAGGAAATTCTTTGCGAGTTGCCTGCTCTATTTTTTTCGCCAAATGTGGCTGCATCATGCCGGAAGTGCGCTTGGCAACGAGGGCTTCTAGCTCAATACCGTCAATAATGTCTAGCGGATCAATAATATTGCCCTTGGATTTGGACATTTTCTGACCTTCAGAATCACGCACCAACCCATGAATATAAACTTCCTTAAACGGCACTTGGCCTTGGAACTTCAAACCCATCATAATCATCCGCGCTACCCAGAAGAAAATAATGTCAAAACCCGTTACCAGCACACTGGTAGGATAATGTTTCGCTAATTCTGGGGTTTGTTCAGGCCAGCCCAAAGTGGAAAATGGCCATAAGCCGGAAGAAAACCAAGTATCCAGCACATCTTCGTCTTGTTTTAAAGGATAGTCAGCGGGTAAATGATGCTGTTCGCGGATAAACTGTTCCGTGCGTCCGACATAGATATTGCCTTTGTCGTCATACCAAGCCGGAATACGATGTCCCCACCAGATTTGCCGCGAAATACACCAATCCTGAATATTACGCATCCATTCAAAATAGGTGTTTTTCCAGTTGTCTGGAACGAATTTGATATCGCCATTTTCGACCGCCGCAATGGCCGGTGCTGCCAACGGCGCAATTTTGACATACCACTGATCCGTTAATAACGGCTCAATAACGGCGCCGGTGCGGTCGCCGCGCGGTACCATCAGTTTATGATCGACGATTTTTTCTAATAACCCCTGCGCTTCGAGATCAGCGACTATTTGTTTACGAGCGGCAAAACGCTCCAAATCGCGATACTGCACAGGAATTAGTTCATCTGCGCAGACACACGCATCCATCGTAAAAATATTTATCAAACCGCCCTGTGGTAAAGCCTGCATGACTGAAGTATGGCGATGACGCGTCCATACTTCGTAATCGTTAAAATCATGTGCCGGGGTGATTTTTACGCAACCTGTCCCAAATTCAGGATCGACATAATCATCGGCAATAATCGGAATACGGCGACCGGTCAGCGGCAAATCAACAAATTCACCGAGCAAATGTTTATAACGCTCATCATTGGGATGGATTGCCACGGCGGCGTCACCTAGCATGGTTTCCGGGCGTGTTGTGGCGACAATCATAACGCCTTGACCATTCGATAGTGGATAACGCAAATGCCACATAAAACCGTTTTCTTCTTCAGACAAAACCTCCAAATCTGAAACGGCGGTATGTAAAACCGGATCCCAATTGACCAAGCGTTTACCGCGATAAATCAAGCCCTCTTCATACAATTGGATAAACACTTCCTGTACGGCATCAGACATACCTTCATCCATCGTGAAGCGTTCGCGTGACCAATCCAGAGACGATCCCATGCGACGCAATTGGCGCGTAATCATGCCACCTGACTCTTCTTTCCATTGCCAGACTTTTTCGATGAACTTGTCGCGACCGTAATCGTGGCGGGTTTTACCTTCCGCATTGCATAAGCGTTCCACCACCATTTGTGTAGCGATACCGGCGTGGTCGGTACCCGCTTGCCATAAGGTGTTGTAACCTTTCATGCGGTGATAACGAATTAACGCGTCCATGATGGTATCTTGAAACGCATGACCCATATGCAAGCTACCGGTTACATTAGGCGGCGGAATCATGATGCAATAAGAATCGCTAGTCTGTGTGTTTTCAATCGTTGAGCTATTTACAGCATTCGAGCTTGGCTGGTTTCCGGCATACTCACCATCCCTGGCGACAAAATAACCGTTTTCTTCCCATGTTTGATACCAGCGTTGTTCGATTGAATGAGGGGCGTAGGTTTTTTCCATAAAGATGTTATTGTTATTAAAGTGGTTTATCTTAACAGGGGCTGGCAATCACCAAGCCATATTCCTAAGTTTGTGCTTATCCTGATTTAAATATCGTTGTCAGTGCCAGCATTGATGGTATGCGTAACGACTTTAATTCCAGCCGCTTGATATTGGCGAAAACGTTGCCGACCAACGGTTTTGATAGCTTCATTGTTATCCAGTATTTCTAGGATACGCTCGGCTTGCCGGAAATTTTCAGGGCAACGTGACGACAGGTTAATTACGTTTTTTTGCCAAGCATCAGGCGGATTGCCTGAACCGATTAAAATCACCGTTTCAATAGCGGGCAGATCGCCGGTATACAACTGATGAGGGATAAAACTGCCTGCCCTGAAAGTCCAGAGCAGGTCATCCATCAATCGGCTTTGTTCTGTAGTATCCGTCAATACATAGCAAAAATAGCCGCTACGGTACGCTTTTTCTATTAACTTGCAGGCGAACAGATAACGCTGCTGGACAGCATCGGACGGCAATAGATAAAAGCTAATAGAGGTCATGCGTTAGGTTATCAATCAAGTCAGAGACGCGGCACGGTTAATCAGGTATTGACTCAACAAAGCGACGGGGCGACCGGTTGCACCTTTGGTTTGTCCAGTACGCCAAGCCGTTCCTGCAATGTCCAAATGCGCCCAGCGCAGATTCTCGGCAAAACGCGATAGAAAACAAGCGGCGGTTATCGTGCCCGCGTCTTTGCCGCCGATATTCGCCATATCGGCGAAGTTGGATTTTAACAATTCCTGATATTCTTCCCACAGCGGTAAACGCCATACACTGTCATTAGCGGTCTCGCTGGCCGCCAACAAATCATCACATAACTCATCATCATTGCCTAGTAAACCGCTAGGGATTCGACCTAAAGCGACCAAACAGGCGCCGGTCAAGGTTGCCAGATCAATGACCACATCAGGATTGTAGCGTTCTGAGTAGGTCAAGGTATCGCACAACAACAATCGACCTTCTGCATCGGTGTTTAATACTTCTATCGTTTTGCCCGAAAGGCTGGTTAATATATCGCCCGGTCTGTTGGCATCGCCATCAGGCATATTTTCAGATGATGGAATCAAGCCAATGATATTTAAAGATAAATTCATTATTGCAGCGGCTTGCATTGTGCCTAGCACGGCAGCCGCACCGCACATATCGTATTTCATTTCATCCATACCCAAGCCGGGTTTTAACGAAATTCCGCCCGCATCAAAGGTTAGTCCCTTGCCGATTAACACGATCGGTTTACTGTGTTGTTCGCCGCCTTGGTAATCTAGGGCAATCAATTTGGCAGGTTGACGACTACCGCGTGATACCGACAATAAAGCGCCCATGCCCAGTGTTTCCATATCGGACTCTTCAAGGATGCTGATCGACAATTTAGCAAATTTTTCGCCCAACTCAAGCGCTTGCTTGGCCAAGTAGCTTGGTGTACAGATATTGGCGGGTAAATCGGCAAGCTGCTTGGTGGTGTTGATCGCTTCGGCAATCGCCCGACCTTGTTCTAAACCCGCTTGTGCTGCAACCTGCTCATTTTCGTGGGCAGCGATACCGATTTTTTCCAGTTGACTTTCCGTTTCCTTGTCCGATTTAGTGTGTGTATATTGATACGTAACATCACTGAAGACTTCTACAATTTGCCGCGACTTCCACTGAAGATCACAGCCTTCGACATTAATCTCTGAAAGACAACAAACCACAAATTTGATCTGAGGCTTTTTTAGATTGTTGGCGGCAGAGGAGACCGCTTTAATGTAGTCTTTGCTGGTTAATGCTTTATTTTCACCTAGTCCCACCAGCAAAATACGTTCGATAACGCTATCTGGAATAGTGTTTAGCAACACTGTTTCGCCATTTTTTCCACTGATGTCGCCTCGGTCAAGCACTTTGTTGATGAGACCTTGCGTGTTATTGTTGAGCAATGCTGCCGATGCGCTGAGTTGCTGATCCTGATAAACGCCAACAATCATACAATCACATTGCAGTTTTTCTAATGGCTCGGTTTCTATAGAATAGTCCATAACATTTAATCGTTTAATTTAGTAAAGTGGCGTGAGAAAGCAGAATGATCGCTTGCTCGTTCGCTTTAAATTATACAACACTTCATTAATTTTGCTTGAGGAGACCGGTTTGGAGAGAGCGTACCCCAAAGATTCTAAGAGACGTTTATTTGCAATCAGCGTTTTGGATAGGATGATAGTTCAGGATTTAGTTAAAACGCTGTTGTCAGTCTGGTCTGTGATTGTTGTCATTATTGTCAGCAGAGAATTCGTCAGGGTGCTTGATAAGGCGATTGAAGGTCGTGTTTCCAGTGAAACATTGCTCAGTCTATTGGCGTTAAAAACGATTATCTTCAGCGTAACGTTGTTACCTGCCGCACTCTTTATGGCGCTATTGATGGTTATCGGCAGAATGTATCGTGACCAGGAAATGTCCGCCATAGCCTCGGCGGGCGGCGGTGCAGGCATGTTGTACCGCGCTGTATTTATAATGGTTTTTCCTCTGAGTATCATCGCTGCAAGCTTGTCCTTTTATGTTAGCCCTTGGGCAGAAGCCAGTATTACGCGCATTATGCACCAAGGCGAAGAATCGTCTGATCTTCGCGGCATAGCCGCAGGTAAATTTAGTGAATACAGTCAGGGTGATCTGGTGCTTTATGTTGAAAAAATCACTGAGGATAAAAAAATGCACCAGATTTTTGTGCAAAATAGGCAACAGGGCAACTTGGCTATTATTAATGCAAAATCAGCGCGTTTAGAAGAATTGTCAGAGGGTTCTTATCTGGTGTTCGAACACGGAGAACGTGTACAAGGACAACCCGGACAACTGAATTATGTAATAGAAAATTTCGATGAATATGCGGTAAAAATGGAAGAGCGGGACACCATTGTCAACCTGAACCTGTCGGCGATGGCCACAAAAACATTGTGGCCATCGCAAAAAATAACCGATATTGCTGAGTTGCAGCGGCGTTTTTCAGTGCCAATGGGCGTACTGCTATTAAGCTTTATTGGTGTTCCGTTAGCCCAACAACATCCACGTAACGGTGTTTACGGCAATATATTCATGGGTTTTTTAATTTATTTTAGTTATGGCAATTTCATTCGACTGACTCAGGTCTGGGTAATTAATGCCTCGATTCCGGTCTGGATGGGTAGCGTCGGTTGCAATCTATTTTTGGCGCTTATCGGTGCCATATTTCTTGCCAAATGGTACGGCTGGCAATGGCTGCTAATAAAAATCAGGGGGGAAATAGCGCGATGAAAGTGCTAACCGCTTATATCACCAAAGATGTTTTAAAAGGCTCGCTAATTGCTATGCTGGTATTGCTGACCTTATTCAATTTATTCACGCTAAGTGATGAACTCGATGATATTGGTAAAGGCGACTATGGTTTAACCGAGGTTTTTTATTTTTTGGCTTTGACCTCCCCTACCGTTTTTTATGAATTAATGCCAGCCTCCGCCTTGTTGGGCAGTTTATTTACGCTGGGTGCAATGGGTAACCATCACGAACTGATTGCCATGCGTGCGGCAGGTTTATCGATTTTCGGGATTATTAAAGCAGTGATGATGGCAGGCGTGATTTTGGCAACAATGGCAGTGCTTGTCGGTGAGTTTATCGCCCCGTTAACCGAAGCCAAAGCTCAGCTTATCAGAGCAACAGCGCAGCATAAGCCGGTAGTTATGCGGACTAAATACGGTTTATGGTTACGCGAAGGTAAGCAATTTATTAATGTCAGGCAAATGGAAGATAACGGTAATCTTGCTAATATCAGCATCTATGAAATTGATAAGCATGACGATGATGACCAGCAGCATTTACAACATTCACTGCATGCGGATCAGGCGATTTTTTTAGGTAACCAGCAATGGCGGCTACAAAATATACAACGTTCGATTATTTCAACAGAACAAGTTCAGGCCAACACGGCAACAGAACAAATCTGGAATTCATCGATTGCCCCTGATTTATTAAAAATTGTTGTGGTTATCCCGGATAACCTGTCGCTTTATGATCTCGCTATCTACATCAATTTCTTAAAGGAAAACCATCAAAAATCGCATTTATTTGAAGTTGCTTTCTGGGGGCGTATTGTCAACCCACTGGTGATTTTTGTTATGCTTTTGGTATCCGCCCCTTTTGTTGTGGGCATTAAACGCGGCGTCAGCGCTGGCGCAAGGGTTTTGATTGGCGTAGTGATTGGCATGGGCTTCAATGTCATCGACATTACCACGGGGCATATCGGATTAATCTATGGTCTTAGCCCGCCCTTAATGGCCTTTATCCCTAGCGTAACGGTGTCAATTATCGCGTTATTTGCACTGAAAAAGTTACAGTAATGGGGTATGAGGGTCTCGGTTACGGCATTTTTATGCGTTAAGACGTTGTATTACAACGTCTTAACGCATTTAAAAACCGCGCATTAAGTCCGATATTCTGCATTAATCTTTACATAATCATAAGAAAAATCACAGGTTAAAATCTCCTCAACGGCGTTACCGCGTCCCAGTTTAACCGTTACCGTAATCTCCTCTCTATTCATGACGCGCTGCCCCGCCGCTTCCGTATAAGCACTATCGCGACCACCCTTGCTGACAATACAAACCTCATCCAGATCTATTTGTACCTCTTCCAGTATCATGCTTTCTACACCCGCACGTCCAACAGCGGCAAGAATGCGTCCCCAGTTGGGGTCGCTGGCAAAAAAAGCAGTTTTCACCAAGGGCGAATGAGCGATGGTTTTGCCTACCAGCACCGCTTCTGCACTATTAAATGCTTCGGTGACGACGATACGCATCAATTTGGTCGCGCCTTCGCCATCACGAATTATCCATTCTGCCAATTGCTTGCATACCTGCATAACCGCATCGGCAAATAGTTGATACTGTGCAGAGTCTGCTTGAATTTCTGGCGCCTCTGACATGCCGCTCGCCATTAACACACACGCGTCATTCGTTGAGGTATCGCCATCGACGGTAATGCGATTGAATGATTGTTCAACTGCACCGGCTAAGCATTTTTGTAATAAATTCGCGTTGATTTTTGCATCAGTCGCTATAAACGCCAGCATAGTGGCCATATTGGGCTGAATCATACCGGCGCCTTTAGAAATCCCGTTAATGGTAATAGCGTGCCCATCTAACCAGATGATTTTAGAAACCCCTTTAGGAAACGTATCCGTTGTCATGATCGCCCGCGCCGCTTTATCCCAGTTTACTGAACTAAGCGCATTGATAGCCGTCGGTAACGCTACTTTGATTTTATCGACCGGTAACGATTGCCCGATGACACCGGTAGAAAAAGGCAAGACCTGATTCGCGTTACCACCAACAATTTCAGCGAGATCTGTGCAAGTTTTTAGCGCATCCTGCATCCCTTGTGCGCCGGTTCCGGCATTGGCATTACCCGAATTAATCAGCAGCCAACGCGGCGCATGGGTCAGGTTGGCTTTTGCCACCAGCACCGGCGCGGCACAAAAAGCATTTTGGGTGAATACCGCCGCACAGCTTGCCTGTGCATCCATTGCGATGACCAGAAGATCATCTTTGATGTGTTGTTTGATGCCTGCGCAGGCCGTCCCTAAGCTTATGCCGGGGATAGGCTGCATCTGTGGAAAGTCACATTGTCCTACTGCCATTGTTACGCCTCTGTTGCCTATAGCTACTAATTATTGATGAAGATATTGGGTTGTGATGATTGATTTTCTTGTTTTTCGCCAAGCTGTATTTCACATACACATTATAAAACTAAAGTGTGTATTGTAACTTCGGTGGAAACAATGACTGGCAGTCCTCAAAGGACTGCCAGTCATTTATCTGAAACGTACCCAGCAATAAGGTTATGCGTTTGCTTAAATCTCGCCTTTTTCAATCACCGGCAATACCCAATACTGAATTCCTGCACCAGCAAATTCCTGTTTTAATTGCGTTAGTAATGAGGATAAACCCGACACGTCCACATACATCTGAAAGCGTATTTTTTTCTGTCTACCACTCACTTGTTCGGCGAGCGACAAGCCTTTATTTTCATGATGATGCGCATTGACGGGAAAACTACTAAAGCCATATTTAGCTTCCAGCATCAAGAGGCTATCAACCAGCACTTCTTCAAGACTGGGCGGTACATTGAGCGTGACTAGATATTCCTGATGCAAATATTCCTGATGTGTGTGTGTCATACGAGCCTTTGGGTAGAATCATTTTTTTCCTGCCCAAATAACTGATACAACATAGGCAGCAAAAATAAGGTTAAAAAGGTAGACGAAACCAGTCCACCAATGACAACAATGGCTAACGGGCGCTGGATTTCAGAGCCTGGGCCGGTTGCAAACAATAACGGTATCAAGCCAAAGGCCGCAATACTGGCGGTCATCAGCACCGGACGCAAGCGTCGTGACGAGCCGATAATGACCACTTTAGCAATATCCATGCCGGTGGCGATCAGTTGGTTAAAATAGCTGACCATCACCACACCATTTAATACTGCAATCCCCAGCAAAGCGATAAAACCAACCGACGCGGGTACTGACAAGTATTCACCCGATAGCCATAATGCGAACACGCCGCCGATCATAGCTAAGGGGATATTAGATAACACCAGCACAGCCTGGCGCACTGAACCGAAAGTAGAAAATAATAATAAGAAAATAAGGCCAAGCGATACCGGTACCACGATAGACAAGGTTGCTGCGGCACGTTGCTGGTTTTCAAATTGCCCACCGAATTGAACGGTATAGCCCGTTGGTAATGTTATTTTTTCAGCCACAGCCTTACGCGCTTCCTCGACAAAACCGACCAGATCGCGATCTTGCACATTGCTGCGCACGACGGCAAAACGTTGACCATGCTCACGTCCAATAGAAACCACGCCTTCCACTTTGTCCAATTTGGCAATGGCAGTGACCGGTACGTGACCGCCATTGGGCAAAGTAATTTGCAGATTATCAAAATTAGACGTGTTGCTATTGCCGCGTAAAAGTAGCGGTGTTCGTTTGATACCTTGTTGCACAATGCCAAGATTTAGACCTTCAATCTGAGCCCGTAATAGGGTTTCTATGCTGTCACTATCCAAACCCAATCGCCCGGCCGCCGTTTTATTAATGGTTAATTGCAGGAATTGCATGCCTTCATTTTGTTTGACGAACACATCGCTGGAACCGGTAATGTTTTTTAAAACTTCGCCAATTTCATTGGCTTTTTCATTCAGTACGGCAAGCTCGGGACCGAATAATTTAACGGCAACATCGCCGCGTGTCCCGGTAAGCATTTCGGATACGCGCATTTCTATCGGTTGCGTAAAGCCAAAGGCGATACCGGGCGTTTGCATCATCACCTTACGAATGTCCTCGATAAGATGATCTTTATCTGGGGTATGCCATTGTTCTTTAGGCTTTAATACTAAGAACGTATCGGTTTCGTTTAAGCCCATAGGATCCAGTCCCAGTTCATCGGAACCGACACGGGAGACGACAGAGGCTATTTCAGGAATGTTTTTCAGCAAGTTTTTCTGTACTTGCCCATCGAGTGCAACCGATTGCGCGAGTGTAATTGAGGGCAGTTTTTCCAGTTGTATAATCAGATCACCTTCATCCATCGTCGGCATGAAGGTGCTGCCTATCTGGGTAAAAACAACAACCGTCACCGCTAGCAAGGCACCTGCGCCAAAAAAGACTTTTTTGCCATTATCAAGACACCAAGCTAATGAAGGTTTATAGAGCGCCTGCAAATGGCGCGGCAGCCAAGGTTCTTCATGAGACACCTCTTTTAGTAAATACGAGGCAATTACCGGAATAACGGTCAATGACAATATTAATGAGCCGCTAAGGGCAAACACAATGGTCAGCGCCACCGGCGTAAATAATTTGCCTTCCAGTCCTTGTAAGGTTAGCAACGGTAAAAAGACGATGATGATAATCAGGATGCCGGAAGTGACTGAGGCAGCAACTTCGCTGGTAGCTCTATAGATAACATGCAGACGCGGCAAGCGCTGGGCGGTTTTAGTATGCGCCAGATGGGTAATCATATTTTCAGTGACCACCACGGCGGCATCAACCAGCATACCAATAGCAATTGCCAAACCACCTAAACTCATCAAATTAGCTGACATGCCCATGTAGTGCATCAGAATAAAGGTGAATAAGGCCGCCAGCGGTAACGCCAGTGCAACCACTAAGGCGGCGCGTAAGTTACCAAGGAATAACAGCAGCAGCACAAGCACCAACGCAATGGCTTCCAGAAGGGCATGTATTACGGTGTTGACGGCTTTATCAACCAAATCGCCGCGATTGTAAAAAACTTTCGCTTCGACAGCTTTAGGAAAACTTTTACTAATTTCAGCCAGTTTTTCTTCGATGCCAACAATAGTTTGTCTGGCATTCGCGCCGCGCAAGCTCAGCACCAGTCCTGTCACCGATTCGCCTTCACCGTTTTTACTGACGGCACCATAACGTGTTAATGCGCCTATTTTTATATCGGCAATATCGCCGACAGTCACCGGAATGCCATTTTTATTATCAACAACAATAAGGCGTACATCGTTCAACGTTTTGATGCGTCCCTCGGCACGCACAATTAATGCTTCCTCGCCATCGCTCAATCGACCCGCACCATCATTGCGATTATTACTTTGCAAGGCTTGTATCAGTTTGTCCATGCTGATGCCTCTGGCTGACAAACGGGTGTTGTCAGGAATGACTTCAAAGCTTCTGACCAAACCGCCGAGTGAATTGACATCGGCGACACCAGGTACGGTGCGTAACGCGGGACGTATTACCCAATCCAGCAAATCGCGGCGTTCCATCAGATTCAAATCGCCGCCTTCGATGCTGAACATGTACATTTCACCCAACGGCGTTGTCATAGGCGCAATCCCCCCCTGCACGCCTGAAGGCAGGGTGCTCCACAGGGTATTTAAACGTTCGGCAATTTGCTGGCGCGCCCAAAAAATATCCGTGCCTTCTTTAAAGTCGACCGTAATATCCGTTAAGGCATATTTGGCAATCGAGCGCAGCATGGTTTGATTGGGAATGCCTAGTAGCTCAACCTCGATGGGCGCGGTTATCCGCGCTTCAACTTCTTCAGGCGTCATGCCGGGTGCTTTAACAATGATTTTTACCTGTGTTGGTGACACTTCAGGATAGGCGTCAATCGGAATATGGTTAAACGCATAATAGCCACCACCCATTAACAACAAGACGGCTATCATCATTAATAACCGCTGGCTTAACGCAAAACTTATCAGACCAGCCATTAGTCTTCACTCCCCAAGCCTAGCCAGTTAGCTTTTAGTGAAACCGCGCCTTTGACGGCAAGCATTTCTGTGCCGGTAAAATCGCCGCTGATGGTTGATTCATCCCCTTGTTTGCCTATCACGGTCACTGGCGTTGCATTAAAACCTTCGCTGGTGCGGACAAATACAAATAACTTGCCTTCATGTTGTGCAATGGCGGTATTGGGCACATTGAAGGCGACAC
>CANNKH010000018.1 GCA_947504985.1 Methylococcaceae bacterium
ATTTCATCTTTGACATCCTGCTTCGCGGTAGCGGTGAAACACTGTACCGGCGGTAACACGGCTTTTTGCCGTAACGCAAACTCCTTAATAAAACGCGCGGCATACAAATAATCCGGTCTGAAATCGTGGCCCCATTTGGACAAACAATGCGCTTCATCAAAGACCCAACAACCGATCTCCCGATATTCGATGGCTTTTTGAAAACTCAAGTTGCGCAACTGCTCGGGAGACACATACAACAGCGCAATATCGCCATTTTGTATGCCCTGCAAGACCTCGCCGCGCTCCGGTGCCGTCAGCATGCCGGATAACGCGGCGGCATTGGGCGCACCGGTCTTATTGCGTAAATTATCCACCTGATCTTTCATCAAGGCCTGTAACGGCGACACCACGATGGTTAACACACCGCGCCGTTGATAGCGAACTAAAGCCGGTAGCTGAAAGCACAGCGACTTGCCGCCGCCGGTAGGCAATATCGCAAACAACGGCTTCCCGCACATCGCGGCCTTGACGATGTTTTCCTGTAGGCTGCTGCCATCAGGAGCTGGCGGTTCCTGTCTAAAATGATTAAAGCCAAAATAACGTTCAAGCCAAATAAGCGGGTCATGCATCTGGGTGCAATAGCCGCAAGCCGGATGAGTGCAGGGTATGTCTCTTAGGCGGGTCAGGCTCGGGGCGACTTCTTCAAAGCGCAAACGCACCCACGGCGGCAACACCGAATTTCCGCCCGCCACCCTTAACCAGGCTAGGCAATAGGCTAAAGCCACAGTGGAATCGAAGCAATTTGCCATTTGTGGAAAAGCCGTAGTACAGATCTTTTCCTGGGTTAAGCGCTCGAATAAATTGAAGGCTGCGGACGGAGCGACAGCATTTGCACCCATAGCCGATAAAGCCTGTTGCACGCCGGAAAACTTCAGGTTGTCAGAAAAAGCGTACTGATAAAAATCCAGCAGGCAGCCCTCAGTCTGTTGCTGCTGCAAAGCATCCCATTGATCCTTAAACAGCAATAAGGTCAATTGAGCGTCGGCTAAAGGATCGTTTAAACTGTCGCGCACCAGCTTGTAGTCTTTAACTAGCCGATGATAGGGGTTTTCAGGAAACGCAAGCGGCGACAGCAATAAAGTATCGACCACCGGTTTGTTCAGGAAGTTAAGCTGCGAAGAGATAGCCCGACAAACAGGAATATCATGCTCAAGGATGTTATGGCCTAACAGATAAGTTGCATCACCGGCAAAGTCGTCAAGCTCGGCGAGGATTTTTTGTATATTAAACGGCGCCTTACGTTGAAAGGTTTTATCCTTAAAAACTGCGCCAATCGCAAAGATATCGCCGTTTTCGTTGGTCTCTAAATCCAAACTACAGCAGTTGTTTTGAAATGTTTGCCAATCCATTGTGTGACTATTCTTCCGATAGGTTTTTTTAATACTGCTCGCAGAGTATCAGTCTTGGCGTAATTGCACCATTTGTAATAGAACCCTTCGTATCCTCAGAACTGTAGGACGGATTCGCCGCGAGGCAATCCGTCATTTTGGGGCGCACCGATGGCGGTTTGCTAGCGCGAAACCGCCTTACAGATTTCGGTGCACGTTTGTAAGTCACCATGAGGTTTGTCCAGCACTGCAAGGTTCGGGTGGACATCGTGACGCTTAATGAGCCCAGGCCATCCGTCGATCCGACAAACAGCTTACGGATTTCATTGGCGACTTTGATCATGTTGTCAGTCAACATATCCATCACCGGGTCAATGGTGATGCCCAAGCTGTTAATGGTTTCATTGAGGATGGACTTTTCCACCGAAGGCTCTGAATAATCCACCTGTACCATGTTTGTCACAGGTGTCTTGCATTGGTAACGCTGGCAAACGCGTTGCGGGTTGTCGTAGCCACGACGGATTGTGTCGTCGCTGTCGCAATGCGGGCAGCTGACACCATCACACGAAAACTATCCCTGTCCTTCTATAAAAGTCCAGCTTATCCGACGGCGAGGTAATAGGTAATTAAGCTCTTCTTCAGATCGCTCATTTAGACGTAGTGGGCGTTCAATCTTAATTGATGATTCTTTAACCAGGTCGAGAATAATCGCTTGGCTTCTTGGTACGCTAGGCTCATAAAGTAATATCTGCGGACTCAGTGGTTTTTCAGTTGGGGCAGAGGCGATAACAGCACCTACACGACCATCAGAAAGCTGTACAACCGAACCCGGTGGATAAACGCCCATTGTCTTCACAAAAAGCTGCAACAGATTATGGTCAAATAATTTTTTTTCTTTGCCCCACATCATTGCCAACGCCTCGGAAGGCGATAACGCGCTATAGCAATCAATCGGATTGGTAAGATTATCGAAGCGATCGACGATGGCTACCAAACGAGATGCAAACATAATCTCCTCGCCTACAAGTTGGTCTGGAAAGCCGCTGCCATTAATACGCTCATGGTGGTGAAGTATGATATCCAGCATGGCTTGAGAAAGGCCACCTGCTTGTAATGCACTTTCATAACCAACGCGGCAATGCGTTCGGTAAACAGCCTCTTCAAATTTGTTACGGGCAGGATTGCGCAAAATTGACGAATGAAATGATATTTTCCCGATGTCATGGAGCAATGCACCAACGCCAATGGCATGTAGTGCTTCTTCAGGCAACCCTGTCTGCTTGGCTAGCAGCAGTGCCAGTGTCATCACTGATAACGCATGGGAAGCATGGCCATCATTGCGTCCTTTTTCGGTAATAAGTACGATGGCGCTGTCCTTATCTGCAAATAAAGCAGCAGCAGAGCGCTCGCTAATATCTGAAGCTTGTCTGAAACTTTCTTTTGGTTCTGCAATGAAAGATTTGAAAGCGCTACCCACTGAACGCGCCGCATCAATATAGTTATCCTGCGCCTTATCAAGACGCTTGCGCATCTTGTTCATTGCCATCGCGCGTCCGCGTTTTTCAGCGATTACCTCTGCTTTTAATGCCGCTAATCGCTCACGTTCTTCATCTGCATCATTAGCTTGAGTTGTACTCGGAGGATCGGGCAGTTTGGGTAGGGGGGGGACCTTGCTACGCTTAACGTCACAAAACAATTGTGGCAAATTCATTGCTGCAATTTGTCGCGCCTGAGCCTCATTTGAGATCACAAACGAATTAAAAATAAAGCCATGTTCAAGCCAGGACATAGGCAACCGGACATGCACACCGGGACGCAGCTGCGAAGCATCAATACTGATTTCGCTTTCTCGAGGCTTATTTGTGCGGTCGACTTTGGACAAACATCACTCCTGGTTTGATCTTGCACAGACGTTGCAATGCAATGCCTGTAAGCTTGTGTATTGGAAGCGCATGTTTAAGTAATCAGGATTAAGTTTTGGTATATTTTCACAGCATAACTGATTGAAAATAAAGATGCTATCGCACGGAAATTTTTGTCTGATTACTTAAAGATAAAATCGCGGTAAGCTGCAACTTACAAAATATTGGCATAATCCTGCTCTAATTGCCTAAAATTCAATGATGTCATAAAGCGGCTAAAACTCATCCATGCTGAAAGCCCCATTAAATCTTTAAACTGCGGCGGTAAGAATCGTGGTGGTATTACGGTGCCTTCTTCGACAAGATCAACCAGCACCTTCATATCTTCAATCATCGTCTTGCCACAAAACATCAAAGGAATACGATCAGGCTTGCCTTTATGAACGGCAAGACGCATAAAGTTGTACGTCAGTACAAATCCTTTGATATAAGTCAGATCTTTGGTAAATGGCATCCCATTAGAACAGCTACCTCTGAACACGCGACTGCTAAAGGTATAGCTTTCTTCATCGTCTAGCCCTTTGGCTTTAAAAAAAGCGAAGATGTCCATAAAATCAGCGCCCTCTTCAACCAGCGTAATGGCTCGAACCCGATTAATCAAACGCATCAGACGGTCTGGCGTGGAACTGAAAGTTAATATCTCCATCAGCACCGCCAAGCCTTCCTGAGTTACTGTTGCAGATGGAGGCCCTTTACCCAGAAAGGTACAATAAGGTTGTGCCATGCCATTAAGCGTCGTACCCAGATGTACCCAGATTTCATGGACTTCAAGGACACGCAAATCACGCATATTAAATAAGGCATCCGCCCGTAATTTAACGTAATCAGTACCTGCTGCGGCATCCGAAACAATGCCATCGCTGATCATCGCCCGCAAGCCATCGCCGGGAAAAACCTGCTCAATTTTTTCGTTAAGGATGGCTACCGCATCCGTTGCATTGATCGTTTTAGGTTCTTCACTTAAAAAATCCAATTGCAATAACTGTGAAAGCGTACCTTCCATCATACTGCCCAATTGTGCAATCGTTGGGTCGCCGACGTGAAACACATCCTGCGAAGAACCATATAATTCTTGGGAAATATTAGAAAAAGTTGATGTTCCCCGGGCTTCCAACATACAAACGACATCCTGATACTCACGGCATATCCGGCGCATAATAACGCTAAGCGGATTAAGCTGACCCAATTTGCGTACTAAATCACGCTCAATTTGGTGAAATTCTTGCTTCTTTTCGTTGGGATCGAAGCCTAAAGGACGTTGCTGGTAATAATTCGCATCAATTGCGGGTAGGCTTTGACAACCCCCGTTTAAAAAGGCCTGCTTAATACTGTCATCCCATTTAATGGCATCCAGAATACGGATAGGTTGTTGAGCTTTGACAATACGGTCCGAAAGCGACTTCACTTCAGTTAGATACGTTGACATTTCAAGCATATTTATTGTCCATTCGCGTTATCCATTAAGAGGGGGGATTTGTTGTATATAGGTAGATCTGCTGTATAAAAAAATTGGCTTCCAAGTATATCAATAGATTAAAAAAGCCAAAGCGTTTTCACCCTGAGTTATTCTAATTCTTATTGATAGATTTTTGTGTTGGTCAACATTGGTCAAAACAATTACAGTGGTTTCAGATTAGGTTAATAACGTTTTGCTAGCGAGCACGACACGCTCGGTAACATGATGACTGCCAGTCCGATGAGAACTGGCAGTTATGGCATCCTCCCTTAGTTGATAGCTTACGTTTACCAGCCCATACCTTGGCTTGTTCATGTTTTGTAAAACTATATCTTGACGACTATTATGCAAATTGTTACATTATCATGAAATGATGAATACACGGATAAGCAACAAATAAGTTAATAGGCAAAACTATTGAGTCTATAAATTGTCATCATTTGAAAAAATATAGACACGGTTGGTTTCTAGCCAACCCGTCGCACAACTGATTATGTTTCTAAACGCTCTGTTTGTGAGGGATTGGTGAGATGGCTTATTTAACTGAAGATTTATCAAGACAAGAATCAGGACTTATCGTTAATAACAACGCAACTAGCTCAGTTGAGTCTAATGGCGTTGTTAATCGCACACAGGACGGTGTCGAACATAGTAATTTTGAAATTGCCCGTAAATTAAAGCATCAAAAAAGTAGACTTATTGATGCGCTCTCGCAATTTCCTATTGTTGCGCTCTGGTTATTAAATGAGCACGAAAAATCAACCTGTATCACTGATCAGGAAGAAGATGACTCACTTGCGTCCGATTTGGCAACCGCATTAGGTGAAATTAAAAATAATTATCTGTCTGCCGGCCAAGCTTTTACTCATCAAAATCGCGCCGCTTTCACCCTGTATACCGAGCAACTGGTCTCGGCATTACAACGCTTTCCCTTCTCTTTTGATGATCTAACCAAAATAACGGATGTTATTATTTACGCTTGTCACACGAGATCAGTAGGTGACGATGCCTCAAGCAACCCTTCTGATAATCTGATAAAACGACTTGCGACCCAGAAGCGCCGTAATCGTTTGAATAGCTCAAAACTATCTAACTTGTTTGCAGCGATAGCGGGTAATGAGGAAGACTTTTTGTTTTTATCCCGTAGTGAAATGTTTCATTATGCGACAGAGATAATTATTACTGAACAGCTTTGGCTAAGCGCAAGACAAGAACTTGCTGAAGCTAACACGAGGCTGGTGTTATATATTGCCAATCAATACAAAGCCGGTTTTCTGGATTTTGATGATCTAGTGCAAGAAGGTCAAACGGGCTTACTAAAAGCCGTGGATAAATTTGACTATCGATTAGGCTTTCAGTTTTCAACCTACGCAGGTTATTGGATCAGGCAGGCTATTTCCAGATCATTGTCTCGCTGTGAAAGATTGGTGCGTGTTCCTTGTGGACAGGTGGCAAATATCAATAAAGTCTATCGCGCTAAAAATGTTTGTGCCTCACAAACGGGGTTGGAACCTACGGTTAATGAGCTGGCCGACTATACCAAACTCTCGCATAACGAAATCAATTCCATTTTGACCTTTTCCCAAACCGCACTTTCTCTGGAAAGTCCCGACGATGACGAAGACGGCTTTGCACCCATTGATTTTTTAGAGCAGCAAACTTTTACTCACCCCTTTAAATCTATCGCTGAAATTGAGCTTGGGGAATTATTGGGCAAAGCGATAGAAACGCTCAATCCACGCGAAGCAAAAGTAATTTGCGAGCATTTCGGTGTTGATACCGGCCGCGAAATGACATTGCAGGAAATAGGTTCTGAACTCAATTTGACTAGGGAACGAGTTCGGCAAATTCAGGTGATGGCGCTTAATAAAATTAAGGTCAATTTCGGACAGCAGTTAATGTGTTTTTTATAAAGTTTACAGGTGTAAAAGACTTTTAAAAGCAAAGGTGATTTAATTGCAACTAAGCCACTTGCACTTTTGCAGATGTTGGTGATCCGTACAAATATCTCGGTGTAAATAAGTGGCGTGGAGGCGTCGAGTTTTAAATAGTGACAATAAACAATCGTGACTCTAATAGATGACCTTACCTAAGGTCAGGAGATGAAAGATGAAAAAATACATATTAAACGCGCTACTTTGGGGCGTGGTGCTTACTGGAGCCTTTCTGATATACGAGCGGGTAAATACGGCTCCGCCATTACAAGACTCATTAGCCTACTCCGAATTTATAACCAAGGTTAAAAATGGCTTAGTTGATCGCGTCGAAGTCAGTGGTCAGCTCATTAAAATCAGGACATCAGATGGTCAAAATTTTGAGACTTTCAATCCTGGCGATCCCCATTTAATTGACGATCTGCTTGATGCTAATGTGCAGATAAGAACAATCCCCCCTGTTCAGCAATCGCTGTTCATGCAAATATTTATCTCCTGGTTTCCAATGCTGCTGTTGGTTGCTGTATGGATTATCTACATGCGTAAAATGCAAGGCAGTGGCGGTTTAGGCGGCAATAATTTCGGCAAAAGCAAAGCTAAAATGCTTGAAGAAGATAAGATGAGCGCAACCTTTGACGATGTCGCCGGTTGTGAAGAAGCTAAAGAAGAAGTTGCAGAGCTTGTTGATTTTTTGTCTGATCCGCAGAAATTCCAGAAATTGGGCGGCCAAATACCTCGTGGTATCTTAATGGTAGGCCCTCCAGGAACGGGTAAAACCCTGATTGCCAGAGCGATTGCCGGTGAAGCTGGGGTTAAGTTCTTCACCATATCGGGTTCGGATTTCGTAGAAATGTTTGTTGGTGTCGGTGCGTCCAGAGTCAGGGATATGTTTGCGCAGGCTAAAGAACACGCACCTTGTATCATTTTTATTGATGAAATTGATGCGGTCGGTCGTCAACGTGGTGGTGCGGGTATAGGTGGCGGCAATGACGAACGCGAGCAAACATTGAATCAGTTATTGGTGGAAATGGATGGCTTTAACGGTAACGAAGGCGTCATTGTCATTGCGGCAACCAACCGCGCCGATGTGCTGGACAAAGCATTGCTCAGGCCGGGACGTTTTGATCGTCAAGTTAATGTCGGTTTACCTGATGTGCGCGGACGCGAACAAATTCTTAACGTACATATCAAAAAAGTCCCCGCCGCAGCAGATGTTGAATTGAAATATATAGCAAGAGGCACGCCCGGTTTTTCTGGTGCAGAACTTGCTAATGTCGTCAATGAAGCCGCCTTGTTTGCTGCTAGGTCAAACAAAACTGAAGTTAGTATGAGTGATCTTGAAAAAGCCAAGGACAAGATTCTCATGGGTGCGGAAAGGCATACGATGGTGATGACCGAAGATGACAAGCTGTTAACGGCTTATCATGAAGCCGGCCATTGTATCGTCGGTCAATTATCAACGGATCATGATCCGGTATACAAAGTGAGTATTATGCCTAGAGGCAGAGCGTTAGGTATCACAATGTTCCTACCAGAAAGAGATCAATACAGCGCCAGTAAACGCAAGCTGGAAAGCCAAATATCCAGCCTATTCGGCGGTAGAATTGCTGAATTGATGATTTACGGCGGTGACCGTGTCACAACCGGCGCCTCCAATGACATCGAGCGTGCGACTGAGCTCGCTCGCAACATGGTTACTCGTTGGGGATTTTCAGACAAACTGGGACCTTTGGTTTATGGCGAAGAAAGCGGTCAGCCGTTCATGGGCTACCCTGGCTCACAAGGCAGCAAGGTATCCAGTAATGTCGCTCATCAGATTGATGAGGAAATACGCTCAGTAATTGATCGCAACTATCAGCGTGCAGAAACCATTCTGACAGAAAATATCAGTATTCTGCATAAGATGGCCGATGCGTTAATGAAATGGGAAACCATTGATAAAGATCAAATTGATGCCTTAATGGCTGGCAAAGATCCGCAACCGCCCAAAGATGATGATGTGATTAACAAACCGACTTTTAACAAACAGGAAAAAGTTGAACCGGTTGATATTAAGAAGGCAGTGAAAACCAACATTAATAAAAACAAACCTGCCGGACAAGTTTGAGGTGCGCTCATTATGGGGGAGCTACGGCTCCCCTTTTTTTTGCTGTTAATTTTACGACAAAATAATGTGGCGTATTGTCTGTGTTAAAGCTGAGGAATTGAAGTAAGGCAACCCGCAAACAATAAACCACCGTTGGCTGAGCGGAGTCGAAGCCAGCGGTGCAGATTGCTCGCTTCAACTCCGCTCAGCCAACGGTCTATGCAAGTGGATAGCTTATTGTTTTGCGGGTCGCCTAAAGATTGCTTTACTGTTTTTGAAACCGATTACTGCGGTTGTTTTATATTTAATGCAACGGGCTTGGCTCGTGTCTTATTTTGGTAGTCGAACAAAATAGCATTGGTTTTATCTAACTTATCGGTTAACACGATTTTTAATAATATCTTCAACCACGTTGGGATCGGCCAAGGTCGACAAATCGCCCATATTATCCAGCTCGTTGGCCGCCACTTTGCGTAATATGCGGCGCATAATTTTTCCTGAACGCGTTTTTGGCAAGCCTGCCGCCCACTGAATGACATCCAGTGCGGCTATACCGCCTATTTCTTCTTTGACTAGCGCAACCAATTGCTTTTTTATTAACTCCGAAGGCGTTACACCCACATTGAGTGTCACATAAGCGTATATGCCTTGACCTTTTATATCATGCGGGAAACCCACTACGGCGGATTCTGCAACCAGTTCATGCAAATTAAGGGCGCTTTCTATTTCAGCCGTGCCCATTCGATGACCGCACACATTAATCACATCATCAACGCGTCCGGTAATCCAGTAATAACCTTGTTCATCTCGACGAGCACCATCACCGGTAAAATAATAACCTGGGTAGTTTTTAAAATAGGTGTCAATAAAACGCTGATGATCGCCATATACAGTACGCGCCTGTCCAGGCCACGAATGCCTTAACACCAGCACGCCCTCGGCGGCACCCTGCATAAGATTACCTTCATTGTCCATAATTTCTGGCTGAATACCGAAAAACGGTAACGTCGCCGAACCGGGCTTTAATGCTGTGGCTCCGGGTAAAGGCGTGATTAAAATACCGCCGGTTTCGGTTTGCCACCAGGTATCTACGATAGGACAGCGAGCTTCGCCGACAATGTGGTAATACCATTCCCAGGCTTCTGTATTTATAGGCTCACCAACGCTACCCAAAATGCGCAGGCTGCTGCGATGGGTGCGCGTGACAAAATCATTGCCTTGCGCCATTAGTGCGCGTATTACGGTGGGCGCGGTGTAAAAAATATTTACTTTATGTTTGTCGACAACGCGCCAGAAGCGGTCGGCTTCGGGATAAGTCGGCACACCTTCAAACATCAGGGTGGTTGCGCCGTTACACAAAGGGCCGTAAACAACATAAGAATGCCCTGTTATCCAGCCCACATCGGCAGTACACCAGTAAATATCACCATCATGGTAATCAAAAACATATTTATGCGTCATGGCGGCGAAGAGCAGATACCCGCCCGTGGTATGTTGAACGCCTTTGGGTTTGCCTGTGGAACCGGAGGTATAAAGGATAAACAACGGATCTTCAGCATCCATCATTTCTGGCTCGCAATCAACGGTAGCGTTAGCCATTGCCTCGTGATACCAAATATCTCTGGGTTCATGCCATGCAACGGGGTGATTGCTGTGCTTTATGACAATGACTTTTTCAAGCTTCGGGCAATGCTCGGCTGCTTTATCAACTGTGGCTTTAATGGGTATGATTTTGCCGCCACGATAGCCTTCATCCGCACAAACAAGATACCGACAATCGCCATCCAATAAACGGTCTTTTAATGCTTCTGCCGAAAATCCGCCAAACACGATGGAATGCACCGCGCCGATGCGCGTACACGCCAGCATTACGACTGCCGCTTCGGGAATCATCGGCAAATAAAGACAAACATGATCGCCTTTACCAATGCCTTGTGCTTTCAAGACATTGGCAAATTTGCAAATTTGTTCGTGCAATTCCCTATAAGTGACATGACTTGAATGTGCTGGATCATCGCCTTCCCAAATAATCGCCACCTGATTGCCGCGCGTAGCAAGATGCCTGTCCACGCAATTAACACTGACATTAAGCTTACCCCCTTCAAACCAGTGGATATCGGCGGCGTGATAATCGCATCGCATCACCTTATGCCAAGCGCTGTCCCAAGTTAAAAACTGCTCGGCCTGTTCCGCCCAGAACGCTTCTGGCTCAGTGATAGAGCGTTGGTATAGGGATTTATAAATCGCATCGGTAATATGTGCTTGATCGACTATTTCCGGCTTTACAGGATAAATAATAGGTTCTGACATGGCTTTTAACTTGGGCTTAACAGGAAGAAAGTGCAACACATTAGTAAAATATTTGCAGGATTGCACGAAAAATTTACCTGATTAGGATTTAACCGATAAGCGCCGCCCCGTTTATAATAAACTCAGCAATCACGCTCTGTGTCCCATTACTTTAACTACAAGACTGACATGAACAAAAAAATCACTCGTGCATTAATCAGCGTTTCCGATAAATCCGGCATTGTCGATTTTTGCCGGGAACTAAACCAATTAGGTATCGAATTATTATCTACCGGTGGCACTGCCAAAATCTTGGCGGAACACCATATTCCCGTTACCGAAGTTTCTGACTACACCGGCTTTCCAGAAATGATGGATGGCCGTGTAAAAACATTACACCCAAAAGTACACGGCGGCATTTTAGGTCGCCGTGGTATTGATGATGCCGTAATGGCGGCGAATGACATTTTGCCAATTGATATCGTGGTTGTTAACTTATATCCGTTTGCAGCGACTATCGCCAAACCGGATTGCGATTTTGAAACTGCCATTGAAAACATCGATATTGGTGGTCCAACCATGCTACGCGCAGCCGCCAAAAACCACGCCGAGGTGGCAGTCGTGGTTAATCCTGACGATTACGATGTCATTATCACCGAACTTCGTGGTAGTAATATGCAGCTTAGCAAGCAAACCCGCTTTAATCTGGCGACCCAATGCTTTGCTCATACTGCCGCTTATGACACACAAATCGCTAATTACTTAAGCAAACTGAACGGCATCAGTTTTCCTGAAACACTAAACTTGCAGTTTGGCCATCATCAAGCGTTGCGTTATGGCGAAAATCCACATCAAAACGCGGCGTTTTACAGCGAAAAAATGCCAGTATCCGGCACGATTGCAGCGGCAAAGCAACTGCAAGGCAAGGAACTGTCTTATAACAATATCGCCGATGCTGACGCGGCGCTGGAATGTGTTAAAGCCTTTAGAGAACAACCCACTTGCGTCATTGTCAAACATGCTAATCCGTGTGGTGTAGCACAAGCGCATGATAATCTGGCGGCCTACCATCTCGCCTATCAAACCGACCCTACTTCAGCTTTCGGCGGTATCATCGCGTTTAACCGCGAACTGGATGAACAAACCGCTACAGAAATTATTAACCGGCAGTTTGTTGAAGTTATCATCGCGCCGATTGTCAGCGTAGCGGCGCAAACGATACTGACAAGTAAGCAAAATATCCGTGTTCTGGAATGTGGTTTATGGTCAGATACTCCGTCACCCTCTTTAGATTTTAAACGGGTCACTGGCGGCTTGCTGGTCCAAGATAAAGATATTGGCGAAATTAGCGCCGCTGATTTAACCGTGGTTAGTCAACGCACACCCACGGAACAAGAATTAGCTGATTTGTTGTTTGCTTGGAAAGTCGCCAAATTTGTTAAATCCAATGCTATTGTCTATTGTAAAAATGGTCAAACCATAGGCGTTGGTGCAGGGCAAATGAGTCGTGTGTATTCGGCTAAAATTGCCGGTATCAAAGCGGCTGATGAAGGTCTGATTGTCACCGGCTCGGCAATGGCTTCAGATGCCTTTTTCCCCTTCCGAGACGGTATTGATGCTGCCGCAGAAGCAGGAATTACGGCCATTATTCATCCCGGCGGTTCAATGCGTGACAACGAAGTCATTGCCGCCGCTGATGAACATGGTATTGCAATGGTGTTCACCGGCATGCGTCACTTTAGGCATTAATTCCTCACCGAGAAACTATCATGAAAATACTTATCGTTGGTAACGGCGGACGAGAACACGCACTCGCGTGGAAAGTCAGTCAGTCACCTAAAGTTCACAAAATATTTGTTGCGCCTGGCAACCCAGGTACCGCATTGGAACCGGCTATTGAAAATGTCGCTATTGCTGTCGATGATCTTGACGGCTTAGTGGCATTCGCTGGGCAAAACGCGATTGATCTGACGATTATTGGTCCAGAAGTCCCGTTAGTTCTGGGCATTGTTGATCGCTTTCAGGACGCAGGGCTTAAATGTTTTGGCCCGACAGCCAAGGCGGCGCAATTGGAAGGCTCTAAAACGTTTTGTAAAGACTTTATGAGCCGCCACCATATTCCTACTGCCGCGTACCAAAGTTTTACCGACCAAGCTTTAGCCATTGCCTACATTCATCAACAAGGCGCACCCATCGTTGTTAAAGCGGATGGCTTAGCCGCAGGTAAAGGCGTTATTGTTGCCCAAACCGAACACGAAGCCATCAATGCCGTAATTGACATGCTAGCGGGTAACGCCTTTGGTGAAGCGGGTCATCGCGTTGTCATTGAAGCGTTTTTGCAAGGCGAAGAAGCCAGTTTTATCGTTATTGCCGATGGTAAACATGCCCTGCCAATGGCAACTTCGCAAGACCACAAAGCCCGCGATAATGGTGACAAGGGGCCAAATACCGGCGGTATGGGTGCGTATTCGCCAGCGCCTATTGTTACGCAGGCTATTCATGACCGTGTTATGCGTGATGTCATCGAACCTACTTTAAGCGGTATGGCGGAAGATGGCCTGCCGTATACCGGTTTTCTTTACGCCGGTTTAATGATTGCTGACGATGGTTCAATAAAAGTGCTGGAATACAATTGCCGCTTCGGTGATCCTGAAACTCAGCCTATTATGATGCGCTTGAAAAGTGATTTGGTAACGCTGTGCGAAGCGGCTTTAGATGGAAAACTCGACAAGACTGATAGCGATTGGGACGAGCGCGCTGCTTTAGGCGTGGTATTAGCCGCCGGTGGTTACCCTGATGCTTATCCGAAAGGGGCGATTATTTCCGGCTTGCCGACCGAAGAAATGGATGATCTCAAGGTTTTTCATGCAGGAACTGCGCTAGTCGGTGATGATATAGTCACCGCCGGCGGCCGAGTGCTTTGCGCGTGTGCATTAGGGAAGGATATTAATGACGCTCAACACAAAGCTTACGCATTAGCTAAAGCGATTAATTGGAACGGCATTTATTACCGTACTGATATTGGTTTTAAGGCGATTGTATAAGGAGGGTCATTTTCACGTATTGACCTTGTAGAGACGTTGCATTGCAACGTCTCTACGTTTGGAGTACACGCTAGCATGAGGTGCTGTATCTGTAAATCGTCGCAATTTAATTAGAAAGCCCTTTCCTATTCGCAAAATAAAATAGCAAGCCACCAACTATAATCATCGGCGCAGACAGTATCTGCCCCATGGTCACCCAATCCAGTGCCAGATAACCCAAATGCGCGTCCGGCATTCTGTAAAATTCCACAAAAAACCGGAAACAGCCGTAAAGCAACACAGCTAGACCGGTTGTTGCCATCACTGGCCTTGGTTTTTTTGAATAAAACCAGAGTACGGCAAACAACACTAGCCCTTCTAAAAAAGCTTCGTAAAGTTGCGAAGGATGTCGCGCTAGTGAGCCGCCATTAGGGAAAACCATTGCCCACGGCACCTCGGTGGGTCTACCCCACAATTCTGAATTAATAAAGTTACCGATACGTCCTGCACCTAAACCGATCGGCGCAAGTGGCGCGATAATGTCAGTCAATTGCAACACCGTGCAATTCTGTTTTTTACCAAAAAGCCACATGGCAGCAAATACCCCCAGCATTCCGCCGTGAAAAGACATGCCGCCTTCCCATATTTTAAACAGGATAATTGGGTTACTGATAAATTCGCTAAAATTATAAAACAGAATATAACCTATCCTGCCGCCCAAAATAACGCCTAAAGCACCGTAGGTGACTAGATCTTCAATCGCTTCTGGTTTAATGGGTGACCAAGGTTGCTTGGCTCGGTATTGCCCTAAAAAATACACGGCGACAAAACCAATCAGATACATCAATCCGTACCAATGAACTTTTAATGGACCAACAGCAAGAGCAATAGGATCAATTTGTGGGTAACTTAGCATAATTAAACATCCAAATTAGTAACATCCAAGGCATTTTTAACAATGAAGTCTCGACGCGGCTCGACAACATCACCCATAAGTGTCGTAAATATTTCATCGGCGGCTATCGCGTCTTCAATTCTAACTTGCAGTAATCGGCGATTATTAGCATCGAGTGTTGTTTCCCATAGCTGCTCAGGGTTCATTTCACCCAATCCTTTATAACGCTGGATGTGCTGACCTTTTTTAACTTCTTTCATCATCCATTCAAACGCTTCTTTGAATGTACTAACAGGCTGCTGCTTTTCCCCCATTTGAATGAACGAACCTTCACTAAACATATCCGCAGTTTCCCCTGCATATTGAGCAATTTGCTTATAATCTTTGCCATTGAAAAAATTTGACTGCAATACAAAGGTTTTCATGATGCCATGCTGACGTTTATTGACAGCTATAGAAAAATCATTATCGCCTTTATAGTCCAGCTCAATTGAAAAGACACCGCCATTAGTGCTCTTATTCAACTGTTGTTCCATTTTGGCAAACCAGGCGGCAAGCTTGTGCTGATCCTGTTTATATTCATCAGTAAGCACCTCCATATATGCCAATTGTTCTAGGAAATTTTCATCGTAACGCCTGAATAAACGCTCTGTGATGCTAACTATGGCGGTAAATTCTTTTGCCAGTTTTTCCAGTCCTTGACCTTGTATTGGCGGTGTACTTCCATCGGTAAATAACAGCGCTTTATCCAGTGCCAGTTGAATGAGATATTCATTTAGTGCGGCATCGTCTTTAACGTAATGTTCTTGTTTGCCTTTCTTAACTTTATACAACGGAGGTTGAGCAATATAGATATAACCCTTTTCAACGATTTCAGGCAGTTGACGATAAAAAAACGTCAGTAACAGTGTTCGTATATGCGAGCCATCAACATCGGCATCCGTCATAATAATAATACGGTGGTAACGTAGTTTTGCGAGATTATATTCATCTTTGCCTATCCCGCAGCCTAATGCAGTAATCAATGTACCCACCTCTTCGGAAGAAATCATTTTGTCAAAACGCGCCCGTTCAACATTAAGAATTTTTCCTTTCAATGGCAAAATAGCTTGTGTGCGACGATCTCTTCCCTGTTTAGCTGAGCCTCCCGCAGAATCCCCTTCCACAAGAAACAGTTCAGAGAGTGCTGGGTCTTTTTCTTGGCAGTCAGCCAGTTTTCCTGGTAATCCTGCGATATCCAATGTTGTTTTACGACGAGTCAGTTCACGTGCCTTACGCGCTGCCTCCCGTGCACGAGCCGCATCAATAATTTTACCAACAATCGCTTTGGCGAATGCAGGCTTCTCCAGTAGGAATTCTTGTAATTTTTCATTCATTGTTGATTCAACCAAAGGCTTTACTTCTGATGAAACCAGCTTATCTTTGGTTTGAGATGAGAATTTTGGATCGGGTACTTTAACTGACAATACCGCCGTCAATCCTTCCCGCGCATCATCACCTGTCGTTGTTACTTTTTCTTTTTTCGCCAAGCCGCTAGACTCGATATATTGATTAACCGTCCTGGTTAGTGCTCCTCTAAAACCTGCCAGATGACTACCACCATCGCGTTGTGGAATATTATTGGTATAGCAAAAAACGTTTTCCTGATATGAATCATTCCATTGCATAGCCACTTCTACCGTAACACCTTCTTTTTCTGAAATAAAATAGAAGACTTCGGGAAATAAAGGGATTTTGTTTTTATTAAGATGCACGACAAATGCACTAATACCACCTTCAAACTCGAAGACATCTTCCCTTTCGCTACGCTCATCCTGCAAACTGATACGTACGCCTGAATTTAAGAAAGACAATTCCCTGAGTCGCTTGGCTAAAATATCGTAATGAAACTCGACATCGGTAAATGTTTTTGAACTGGGCTTAAAATTAATTAAAGTCCCTGTTCCTGTTGCAGACCCCACAGAAACCAACGGTGCGACAGGCTCACCCATCAAGTATTTTTGTTTGTAAAGCTGTCCATTTTTACGTACTTCTAAATTTAACTCTTCAGACAAAGCATTAACAACAGACACGCCTACACCATGTAAACCACCAGAAACCTTGTAGGCATTATCATCAAATTTTCCACCAGCATGTAACACCGTCATAATAACTTCGGCTGCCGACCGACCTTCTTCTTCATGGATGTCAACGGGTATACCACGGCCATCATCAGCAACAGTAACCGAACCATTGGCATGAATAATTACTCGAACCTCTTTGCAATAGCCGGCCAGCGCTTCATCAATCGAATTATCAACCACTTCAAAAACCATATGGTGTAAGCCGGAACCGTCATCAGTATCACCAATATACATTCCGGGGCGTTTTCTTACCGCATCTAGTCCTTTTAAAACTTGAATATTCGAACTGTCATATTGATCGTTATTAATTTTCATGTAGTTTTCCGACTTTCCTATTGTTGCTGACTGTTCCACGTGGAACACGTCTTTGTTTAAATATCAAAAAATGGCTTGATATTTCCATGTTCCACATGGAACACTTTATATAATGGTATCTGACTGAAATCACCAAAATCGGTTAATTCAGTTGCTGTAATAAAAACCTGACAAGCCATTGTAGATAAATAATGGAGTAATTTTTCACGATTATAACTGTCCAGTTCTGCCGAGAAATCATCAATTAAGATGCAAGCAAGGTTATTATGTTCTTTAGCTAAAAGCTGAATTTGAGCCAATTTTAGGCTGAGCACTATTAATTTTAATTGACCACGTGAAACAAAATCCTTTGCTAAGCAGTTATTAACCGATAACAAAATATCTGAGCGGTGAGGGCCACTGTGCGTAAAGCCGTAGCGCAAATCCTTATCTAAATCCTGGATTAAAACCTGCTGTAATTCTTTGCTGACATCCCAGCCCGGCATTAATGTCAAGTCTAATAACTTCATATTGAGAAACTGGCTAATAATCTCAATAAAAATAGGCTTAAATTTTTGTAAATAATTTAGCCGACTTTTGTTGACTATTGTACCGTAATACACAAACTCCTTATCCCAAACATTAAGCAGATCAATCTGCCGGGTTTTTAATAAGGAATTGCGTTGTGAAAGTGCTTTTTTACACTTACGCCATGCGATCAGAAAATTTTTATCATCATTGAAAACCCCCCAATCTAAAAATTCCCGTCTTACCTGCGCACCGGCATCGAGTAATTCATAACTTTTTGGATCAATGAGCTGAAGCGGTAAAGCATAAGCCAAATCAGATTTATGCTGCCTAGATTGCTGATTGATACGAATCTCGGTATTTTTACCATCGAGTTGAATGCCCAAATGACAGTATCTACCATCCGATTGCAATGTCTCGGCAGAAACAATTAAATGCGCCTGATCCTGATTAATAACCGGTTTAATTGATGTAGAACGAAATGATTTTGCCCGACCTAAGATAAAAATAGCTTCAATTAATGCGCTTTTACCGCTAGCATTTTTCCCCACAATAAAATTGATTCCGGGCGAAGGATTAATTGATTCTTTTTGAATATTCCTAACATGATAAATATCCAGCTTCAGCAAACTCATAAGAACCGGTTATAACCTCATTGGCATTACAATAAATTTATAAGCGCAATCGTTAGGCTCATCAATAAAACAACTACTTGCATTGCTTGCAATAGTTAATACAGCAAGCTCTGAATCCAGATTGGAAACAGCATCCAATAAATATTGCGCGTTAAAGGCAATCGATAACGGCTCACCGGTATATTCAATAAACAGTTCTTCCTCTGCTTCATCATGTTCTGGATTATGCGTACTTATTTTTAAGCTGTCAGGATTGAAGTCAAAGGTAACGCCTTTGAATTTTTCATTGGATAAAATGGCAACGCGAGTCAACGCTTCTTTCAGTAATTGCTTTTGAATATGGATTTGATTAAAAAAGTCTTGCTGAAAAATTTTACTGAAATCTGGGTATTTAGAATCCACCAGTTTTGCTGAAAAAATAAGATTTTTAATGAATATCCTGATGTTGTTACTGGAAAATTCAACCTTTATCTCCGCATCAGGGTCATCTAATAATCTACTAAGTTCCAAAACACCTTTTCTTGGAATAATAATTCTGGCTTCAAATCCGGTAGCTTGTTCCAATTGATCTTCGTAAATTGATAAGCGGTGACCATCAGAAGCGACTAATTTCAATTTACTATTGGAAATATTAAGCAGTAAACCGTTCAGGTAATAACGAACATCTTGGTTTGCCATGGAAAAAATAGTTTTATCCAAAGCCTTCTTAAATTTACCGGCATTAATAAAAAACTGGTTTTCAAAACCAGATTCGGTAAATTCAGGGTAGTTTTCAGCAGGCAAACAACTTAATGAAAAACGGCTACGGTTAGATAAAATTTTGACCTTATCACCATGTCGTTCAAATTTTATTTCTGCCCCCGCCGGTAATAATCGGCAGATATCCAGAAATTTTCTGGCAGGCACCGTAATCGACCCAACCGACGTTGTTGTGATATTAATTTTTGCAATAATTTGAATTTCAAGATCAGTCCCTGTTAAAACCAGTTGACCGTTATCAATTATCATTAAGACATTGGCCAGTATGGGCATTGTTTGCCTTTTTTCTATCACACTGACACAAATTTGCAGAGGCGTCAGGATTTCTTCTCTATTTGTAATAAATTTCATATTCTTTTATCTCATTACTATTAGCACGATAAAAAACCGTGGAAAAGATTGTTAATTAATTATTATTCAATTACTTATATTAATTATAGCATTGTTACATAACGGTTAATAAACTGTTAACCGATGCTTTAGCTGATGGACATTTGCAAAACGTTTAATTAAAGCAGGTAATAAATGCCATGCGTTCGGACTGGGCATGGCGATTATTACCCCGCGATTAATTTCTACCTTGATAAATAGTTTATGACTAGGAGTGTGTCTGACTTATAACTCACTGAATAATAATAACTTCAGTTTTTGATAAATATTAAACTTGGTCATAGTTACATAGCTTAGATGTTAATTCTAACGAAAC
>CANNKH010000019.1 GCA_947504985.1 Methylococcaceae bacterium
ATTCATGCCCGATAATAATTTAACAGATACCCCCTCTTTAGCATTTTCCGATTTATTACTTGAAGATGCGTTATTTAAAGCCATCGCAAAAATGGGCTTTGAGCTGCCCACGCCGGTACAACAACAAGCGATTCCACTGGCGTTGCTGCATAAAGATATGCTGGTCAGTGCCGAAACCGGTAGCGGTAAAACCGCTGCATTTTTGCTGCCCACACTGAATCATCTGCTAACCCGACGCTCGACATTATTTGGTACGCGCGCGTTAATTTTGGCGCCGACGCGTGAATTGGCGCAACAAACGTTTAATCAGTGTCGGGCGCTTGCTGAATTTACTGAACTGAACGTCGGCTTGATTACCGGTGGTGAAAATTTCAAACAACAGCAAGGTGCGCTTCGGCGTAATGCAGAAGTGATTATTGCGACGCCGGGGCGATTGATGGAGTTAATCAATCAAGAGGCGGCCGATTTTTCTCATCTGGAAGTATTGATACTTGATGAAGCTGACCGGATGCTGGATATGGGCTTCAGTGAAGATGTGCAGGCTATCGCAAGTCACTGTAATGAAAAGCGGCAAACCCTGCTGTTTTCTGCGACGCTAACGCATTACGGGGTGATTAAAATCGCCGATAAGGTTCTGAAAAATCATTACAAAACCGTTGCCTTAAACACGCTGCATGACGGTCACAGTAATATTCAGCAACAAGTTATGGTGGCTGATGATAACGATCACAAACAAAAACTGCTCGCTTGGATACTGCTTAATGAGACTTACGATAAGGCATTGATTTTTACCAATACCCGTTTGAGAGCCAATGAGTTGCAAGGTCCATTACGCTTGCAAGGGCTGCGCGTTGGTGTGCTGCATGGCGAAATGGATCAAAAAGACCGTAATCGTATGATGTTTTTATTCCGTGATGGCATTGTTAATATCATTGTCTCCACCGATCTTGCCGCACGAGGTCTGGATGTCAAAGGCATTAATCTGGTTATTAATTTTGATGTGCCCAGAAACGGGATTGATTATATCCATCGTATCGGACGCACCGGGCGAGCCGATGAGCAAGGGTTGGCCATTGCCTTGGTTAAGAGCACAGAATGGAATTTGATGTCAGGTATTCAGCGTTTTTTAAAACAAAAATTTGAACGCCGCACCATCAAAGCGCTGGAAGGCAGCTATAAAGGCCCGAAAAAATTGAAATCATCAGGCAAAGCAGCGGGCAGTAAAGATAAACGTGAGCCTAAAAAAGTGGCTGCCGAAAAGGTTAAGATTCGTGATCGGGACAAGAAAAATATTGGTAAACGACGAGAGCCTAGTAAGAAGTCTGATGAAAACTGATTGGACGTTGCAGTACCCGATGGCATAAATGCAACGTCTCTACGGGTAACGGCTCCGTATTATTTTACCTCCTTAATTATTTTTTTGAGTTGATCCAGCACTTGTTGTTGCTGAGTAGAGGTCAATTGATTAAATTCCCGCTCGAAGTCAGTCAGACGATAGACCGCTGCGTTATCAGCTTGGCTTGTTGCCGACATGCCGCAGTCAGACAAAATTTGCTGAACCGGCTTGGCGGCATCCTGTAATGGAATTGAGCCGGATAACACCTCGCGTATCATGGTTTTAACGCGGATAAAGATAGCTTCTTGCCCTGTTAAAATGGCATCTATCAAGCGTTTAGCCTCATCATTGGTATAGCCTCGACGCTTTGAGTCCGGAAAGGTGCGCATTTGAATAAGCACCGGCGCTTGTTTGTCGATTTGATATTCAAGCTCAAATTTACTGCCTTGTGACGCAATCAGGCTATCCGCATCAATCGCAACCTGTAAGGCATTATCACGGCAAATAACTTCCAGCTTAAGTTCGTCATAAAGATCACGGCGCGGTAGTGGTGACACCGTGACACTATAGGTTTGATTATTGAGCCGGTCGTTTTCCTGATGATAGCTCCACGTATTGGCGGCATATAGCTGGCGTGGGTTAAAGCACAGCAACACCAAGATGCAGGTGCTGAAATATCGATTGCGTTGCATGGTAATTTCCTGGACGTTTGAGCTTTGTGTGAAGAGTGACTTTATTTTAGCAGTAGTATCCGCCTATCTATCAACGCTTGCACTAGATTGGCCAGGTTGTTTTGCGAATGAAAAACCGTAGGGCTATTTTACGATAGCAAATATCTTTAGCGCCAAAACCGAACAAAAGTCGTAGCGGGTAACTTATAATGTGAACGCTTAGTTTGTGGGCGGGGCAATGCTTTTTTTAATCGTTTAACCCCCATGCCGTTAACTTAACCATTTAACATTCGAAGCGACCGCTGGCTGAGCGAACGGCTTAAGTCAACGCCATGACGGCTAAACGGTTACCTTTCCTTAGACAACAACTCAAAAACAACATCGTGAAACAACTATCTACTAATATCCATACCCACAAAATCCTGATTCTGGATTTTGGCTCACAATACACCCAGTTAATCGCTCGCCGTATCCGCGAACTTGGTGTTTATTGCGAAATTTATTCCTGTGAATGTAGCGAGACGGAGATTAAAAACTTTGCGCCAAACGGTATTATCCTGTCTGGCGGCCCCGATACGGTTACCAGTGGCGATACGCCTAGAGCACCGGCTTGCGTGTTTACGCTTGGCATCCCTGTGTTGGGAATTTGCTATGGTATGCAAACGATGACCGAACAACTGGGCGGTAAGGTAGAAACGTCTAGCCATCGTGAATTTGGCTATGCACAAATCAGGGCGCGAGGGCATTCAAAATTATTGCAGGGTATTGAAGATCACACTTCCCCGGAAGGCTTTGGTTTGCTCGATGTCTGGATGAGTCATGGCGACCGTGTGGTGGATTTACCTGATGGTTTTATGCTAATCGCCAGCTCTGATGGGGCGCCGATTGCCGGTATAGCCCATGAAGAAAAAGCCTTTTATGCCTTACAGTTTCATCCTGAAGTAACGCACACTAAACAGGGTGGACGAATTTTGGGGCGTTTTGTGTTGGATATTTGCGGCTGCGAAGCGTTATGGACTGCCGATAATATTATTGAAGAAAGCATTCAGGTGGTGCGTGAAAAAGTCGGTACTGACCACGTTATTTTAGGCTTGTCCGGTGGCGTTGATTCTTCAGTGGTGGCAGCGTTGTTGCATAAGGCAATCGGTAGCCAGTTGACTTGCGTCTTTGTTGATACGGGGTTGCTGCGCTTACATGAAGGCGATCAGGTGATGGCAATTTTTGCCGAACATTTAGGCGTTAAGGTCATTCGTGTTAATGCGGAACAACGGTATTTAAACGCGCTTAGCGGCATTACCGATCCTGAGCAGAAACGTAAAATCATCGGCAATCTGTTTGTCGAAATTTTTGATGATGAGGCGGGCAAATTGATCGATGCTAAATGGCTTGCGCAAGGGACGATTTATCCTGATGTTATTGAATCGGCGGGTTCAAAAAGCGGTAAAGCACATTTGATCAAGTCGCATCACAATGTCGGCGGTTTGCCGGAGAATATGACGTTAAAACTGCTAGAGCCGTTACGCGAATTGTTCAAAGACGAAGTGCGAGCGGTCGGCCTAGAGTTAGGACTTCCGTCTGATATGGTTTATCGCCATCCCTTTCCTGGCCCCGGTTTAGGCGTGAGAATTTTAGGCGAAGTGAAAAAGGAATACGCGAATTTATTGCGCCAAGCCGATGCAATCTTTATTGAGGAGCTGTATCGCCATGATCTTTATAATAAAGTCAGTCAGGCATTTGCAGTCTTCCTTCCAGTTAAATCGGTTGGTGTGATGGGTGATGGTCGGCGTTATGATTATGTGATTGCTATCCGTGCCGTTGAAACTATTGATTTCATGACTGCTCGCTGGGCACATTTGCCTTATGAGTTTCTGGATTTGATTTCCCGGCGCATTATTAATGAAGTCGCTGGCATTTCCCGTGTAACTTATGACATCAGCGGTAAACCACCCGCGACTATTGAATGGGAATAGCGCCTATCACCTCTGACGAGGCATGGATGCGTTATGCTATTCGTCTCGCACAGCGTGCGCAAGCACAAGGCGAAGTGCCGGTGGGCGCGGTGATTGTTAAAGATGATTTGTGTATTGCGGAAGGCTGGAACAGTCCAATCGCGTTACATGATCCTACCGCCCATGCAGAGATATTGGCGTTGCGTGCGGCGGGTAGTTCATTGACAAATTACCGTTTACTGGAGGCTACCCTGTATGTCACGCTAGAACCTTGTGTGATGTGCATGGGGGCTATCAGCCATGCACGAATTAATCGCTTGGTGTTTGGCGCGTTCGATCCTAAACGCGGCGCAGTATGTCATGCGCTGAAACTGACCGATGCGGCTTTTTTAAACCACCGCGTCAGTTGGGAGGGAGGAATTTTGGAAGCTCAGTGTTCTGAATTATTAAGGGATTTTTTCCGTGCCCGCCGCTAACGTCGCGTTGGACGTCAGCGGCATATCGTTTACTCAGGATTCACGCATGTTTTTGTAGGTATTAATCAACGCATTTGTGGAGCTATCATGGCTAGTGATGACCTCATCGTTTTGTAGTTCTGGCAATATGGCTTTAGCCAATAGCTTACCCAGTTCGACCCCCATCTGGTCGAAAGAATTAATGTTCCAGATCACGCCCTGAACGAAGATTTTATGTTCGTAAAATGCCAACAACGAGCCTAATGTTTTTGGCGTCAGTTTTTTAAACAGAAAGGAATTCGATGGCTTGTTACCTTCAAATACTTTCGAAGCCACCAATAATTTATCGGCTTGCTGCTCTGGTGTCATTTCCTCTTTCACTTCATCGATAGTCTTACCGCGCATTAAGGCTTGTGGTTGTGCCAGGAAGTTGGAAACCAGTATGTCGTGATGTTCAGGTAGATTGTAATGGCTGTTTGCGGCGACTAAAAAGTCACACGGTATTAATTTAGTGCCTTGGTGTATCAATTGAAAGAACGCATGTTGACCATTAGTCCCCGGCTGCCCCCAAATAATGGGACCGGTGCTGTAATCAACTTTTTCGCCAGTCAAGGTAATGCTTTTGCCATTGCTTTCCATATCGCCTTGCTGAAAATAGCTGGAGAAAAATTGCATCGATTGGTCGTAAGGCAATAAGGCATGGGAATCGGCTGCAAAAAAATTGTTATACCAGATACCTAGCAGCCCCATAATAACCGGAATATTCTTGTCAAAAGGCGTCGTTCTGAAATGCTCATCAGCTTCAAAAGCGCCTTCTAACAAGGCTTCAAAATTATCCATTCCGATATACAAGGCTATTGATAATCCCACGGCCGACCATAGCGAATAACGCCCTCCCACCCAATCCCAGAATTCAAACATATTTTCGGTATCTATACCAAAAGCGGCGACAGTTTCGGCGTGGGTTGAGATAGCAACAAAATGCTTGGCTACCGCAGCAGGATCTTTTGCCTTTTCTAAAAGCCAGTTTTTTGCTGATTTGGCATTCATCATTGTTTCTTGTGTGGTAAATATTTTAGAAGCAACGATAAATAAAGTGGTTTCAGGATCGAGAGGCTTTAAGCGTTCAACAAGGTCAGCTTGATCAATATTTGAGACATAATGTACTTTTAACGAGTCAGAACCATAAGGCGTTAGTGCTGACGAAACCATTTTGGGGCCAAGACCGGAGCCACCTATGCCTATATTAACGACATCCGTAATGGCTTTGCCGGTATAGCCTTTCCATTCGCCCGACCTTACCGCTGCACAAAAAATACGCATTTTTGCCAAAACACGATTAACGTCAGGCATAACATCTTGTCCATCTACATAAACCGGTTTATTGCTTCGGTTACGTAAGGCCGTATGCAAAACGGCTCTGTGTTCGGTCGTATTAATCGTTTCGCCCGAAAACATGGCATTGGTTTTTGTGCTAAGTTCAGTCTGATTAGCCAATGCTATCAACAACGACATCGTTTCATCGGTGATTCTGTTTTTGGAATAATCAAAGAGAATATCGTTAAAGCTTATTGAGAATTTGTTATGGCGTTGCGGATCTTGTGCAAAAGCATCGCGAATAGAATGATTTTGAATATGCTGAAAATGGTCTTGCAACGCAGACCAAGCTTTTGAAGTAGTCAGAGATGACATGTTTTGGAGGCTCCGTTTAAATGATAATGGCTTAAGTCTACGAAAAGGGGGTGTGTATAGCAACATGACAATAACCACATTACCATTTGCTTATGTATTTATTGGTGGTAAGCTTGGTTTTCATCAAAGCCTTTATTTGGATAGTTTCATGTGCTAGAGTTGATGTCTGCTATGTAGTAGTGTACGGCAGGATGATTATTTTTATAGCTCACTCAATGAGCATTTGAACCATTCATATAATAATAACTATTTATCAGGACTGGAAGGAATTATGAACACAACACGTATTTTAAGAAAAAGTTTGCTCATTTTTTTAGGGTTATTTTTCTCAGCATCCCTTTGGGCTCATGGTGGCGCTGCAGGCACCGATACCGATCAATGTAAATTTGAACTCGAACCAGGTCACTGGATTCATTACACGGCTTATCAACCGAATGCTTACGCCGCTGAAGAATTTTGCGGTAGTCTGCCCGGCACGAGCACTAAAACTCAGCTCGTTTTTGATTATCAGGATATGCGCTACAGAAAAATGGCGGTTGAGTTTGAAGTAACAAAAGAGCCTGAAGGTACACGAGTATTCTTTTTACCTAGCGAAAAACATAAATCAGGCACTGTTAACTTGGAATTGCCTAACGGTGTGCCAGACGCAGGCAAATATTTAATTCACATTACATTAGTGCCAGATGAAGGCGAAAGACTGGATGCTCACATGAGCTTTAAAGCCGGTGCCGGCAAAGCTATGGACAAAAACAACATGCTGTTATATGTTTTCTTTGCCTTAGCAGGTCTGTATGTGCTTTATCTATCAAACGCTGGCTTCAAAAGTAAAGTTGATGGCATCATTGGAAAGATTAAATCGTAATGCTTGTCAGTGGCGATTAATCCGCGTTGGGTCATCGTAACGAAAAAGTGTTGAGTACACTGGTTTTTAATCAAAGAGGAGTCAAAGAATGGTGAAGTTATTATCGGTAAGTCTACTGGTTATTCTTTTTTCTACATCCGTTGCGGCTGTGGATTATCAGGAGCATGATGGTATGCTGATGAATCATGGCGATGGTCACTTGATGGATATGGCGGGTGGTATGGTCATGGGTCAAAATGCTGATACGTTGCCTGGTGGTTGTGACAGCATAGCTGAAACCAAAGAAATTACGGTACACGCCGGTCATAAATACGCCGAAAAATTTCCAGGCAGAATGTTTGCTTTTGATACTCAGGAATTTAATTTTAAGCCGTGTACTAAGCTGACGGTGCATTTTGTTAATGAAGATAAAATTCGCCATCAATGGATGATGCACGGTTTGCCTAAATATCTATATCCTAAGGGTATGTTCCACTTGGAAATATCGGGACCTGCAAAAATTTCAGGCACACTTATTCTACCTCCCGGTGATAAAACCTATCTAGTACATTGTGATATTGCTCAACACATGGAAAAAGGCATGAAAGCCCAGCTCAAGGTCGGCAAAGGCGATGGCGATTTACCTAGTATTCCAGGGGTTACTGCTAATGCCGTCGTTGACGACTATAAAGTAAGCTTGCCTGAGTTAATCGTTGCTGCTGAAGCTGAAGCCACAGCGATTGCTAATCAGCCGGTAGTTGCTACGGCAGAAGCGACTCCCATTAAAGTTACGCCTAAACAGGAATCGTCTTTTATCTCAGGGACGACCGTGATCGGTCTTGCGTTAGGATTGTTACTTGCACCTTATCTGGCAAAAAAATTCAAAGGAATGACGCCGTCAGAAATAATTGCTTATACTTTTGAGCAACTAAGGATGGGCATTGATATTATTGTTAAGCTGTTGTCAGACCTAATAAAAAGGGTCTCTGAAAATAAAAATAAAATATTGCCTGGAAATTAACGACAAGGCGATATCAAAACCCCTGTGAAAACTCAACACAGGGGTTTTTTTTTGAGCATTTTTTTCGCATGAGAATTGTAAATGCAGGAAAGTATTATTGAGCTATCGGGATTATTTATCAGCGCATTCATTTCTTCTACCGTTGCGCCCGGAGGTTCTGAGGCTGTTTTAGCGTACATGGTTTCGGTAGCGCGTTATCCTAATGGACAATTACTTATTGTTGCAACCTTAGGCAATACGCTCGGGGCAATGACAACATGGGGATTAGGTGTATTAGCAGCAAAAAGATTTCCGGTTTCATCTTTATTGTCCGAGAAAAAACAAAAAGCGCTCGCTTTTGTAAAAAAAAGAGGTTTATGGACTCTTTATTTTAGTTGGTTACCCCTTGTCGGCGACGCCTTATGTTTTGCGGGTGGCTGGCTAAATTTGCCTTGGCTGCCAGCTTTGCTGGTTATTTCATTAGGTAAAATGAGTCGGTACGCTGCAGTCGTCTGGTTGTTCGTCTGAAGCTAGGCTTTATTTTTAACATTAAAACGAAGAGGTTTCCGTGCTACGCCATTTTCCAGACATTAACACCGTCTATCCCCATAAAAAGCGTGATTATTTTATCGCGGCATTCACCTTTTTTTGCGTTGCCGTTTGCTTGCTCAGTGATGCCAATGCCAGCATAGAAAAACAACAGGCACTCGGAATATGTGGATGGCTGTTTTTGGCATGTTTGTTATCGGGCGAAAATAAAGAAGTCCGCATGCAAGTAGGGATAGCTATTATTTTTGCCACTATCGGCGAACACTTTGCCTCCCCTTATATGGGAGGTTACACTTACCGATTCGGTAACGTACCGGCTTATGTCCCACCCGGTCATGGCATGGTTTACTTAACCGCCGTCGCACTGGCACGTTCCGGATTATTTTTAAATCACGCGAGAACCATTGCGACACTGGTTGTATTAGTTTGTGGCGCTTGGTCAATATGGGGTATCAGTGGGTTTGCCGCGCAAGGCGACTCTGTTGGTGCCTTGCTTTACTGTGTGTTTTTAGCCTACCTCTTTAAAGGTCGTTCACCGATGGTTTATCTCGCCGCGTTTTTTATTACGACTTGGCTGGAGCTTATCGGCACCGAGGTCGGCACTTGGAAATGGGCCGCCATAGATCCGGTTTTGCAATTACCTCAAGGCAATCCACCCAGTGGGGTTGCGGCATGGTATTGCTTGGTTGATGCTGTTGCAATCGGAGGTTCTCCACTCGTGTTCAGCGGCCTAACTAATACCCGTGAATATTTTAAATCCGTAAAAAACCGAAAAAGTGCCTATCAAGGTACTGGAAATGAATGATGATATAAATTTCTGGCAACTTATCTCTGCCAATCAACTATAAGTGAGAAATAACTATGGAACGTCGTGATTTTATTCGATTAAGCCTAACTGGTGTAGGAGCAAGTATTATCGCACCACAAGCTTTAGCGGAAACTGAAAAGCAAACAATAATCACCAGCGATATTTACTACACCGAACAATCACCAGGTCGTTGGAGCGGAAAGGTCGCCACACATTTACCTACTATTGAAGCAACAAAAGAAGGTGAAAAAACCATCATTAAAGTCGTAACCGCTCACGAAATGAAAGGCTACGAACACTATATCGTCAAACATGTCCTGCTCGATAAAGACTATAAATATCTGGACGAACATCTGTTTAATCCACAGGAAGACAAAGCAGCTTTATCTCTATTTACCCTAAAAAACTATAGCGGCGTTCTATATGCACTGAGCCTATGCAACAAACATGATTTGTGGCTAAACAGAACCGACATTTAGCTTTTTTCTATTTTGTTGCCTTTTAGTGGGCAAAAGTCTACATGAATACAGACAGATTGCTCACTAACTGATGTGATGTATTCATATTTAAATCAATGCGTTGAGTTTATATGAATTAGCGGACAACCACTGATGCCTATGAATTTCTGCCTAACATCAGCTATTAAGGTAAAACAACATGGCTATCAAAGATTGGCCGGCTGAAGACCAGCCTAGAGAAAAGCTATTACAGCGCGGAGCAAGCGCGTTAACTGATGCCGAACTACTGGCTATTTTTTTACGCACTGGTACACCAGGAAAATCAGCGGTAGACTTAGCCCGCGAGCTATTAAGTGACTTTGGCTCCTTAAAATCGTTGCTTGACGCCAGCCAGCAACGATTTTGTCAAGGCAACGGTTTGGGGAATGCGAAATATGCACAATTACAAGCCGTAATGGAAATGGCCAAGCGCCATTTTAAAGAAGTATTGCAACGTGGCAGTGCGTTAACCAGTCCAGAAATAACCCGAGCCTATCTTAGTGCGCAATTACGAGGCTACTCCTACGAAGTATTTGCCTGTCTATTTTTGGACAACCAGCATCGTGTTATTCAATTAGATGAATTATTTAGAGGCACAATAGATGGTGCCAGCGTCTATCCACGAGAAGTTGTCAAAAAAGCGCTGCATCATAATGCCGCCGCCGTTATTTTTGCCCATAATCATCCTTCTGGCATTTGTGAGCCCAGTCAAGCCGATAAACAAATCACAGAAAAACTCAAGCAGGCACTAAATTTGTTTGATATTCGAGTGCTGGATCATTTTATTATTGGTGATGGATCACCTTACTCGTTTGCAGAGCATGGTTTACTATCCTAACCAGTCTTAGGTTGTTTCAAGAAACACATTAACTGTTTGTTTATACTTCATTTATAACACTTGACATTCTCAATCAATCTTTTTCAAGCCTTGTTTTAAAGTGTACCCTAAATTAAAAGAGCATGGTCAAGCTCAAGCTCAAGCAAAAAATATCCGGTACCTTCCCGCTCACAAAACGGCGCAAACCTGTTTTTTAGGATACGTGGATAGGTGTCTTCCGCCCAAAAAACAAGGCCAAAACGTCTTCGACGTTTTGGCCTTATGTTTTCAAGTGCGCCCTTTGAATTTGGTAGGGGGCTGAATAGTTACAAATTTACTAGCTTGAGCTGGTGGTGGTTGAGTAGGGTAAAAATAATAAGTGACTTTCGAACTAACGATTTATTTTAGAAGTGGCTATTGCTATGCAGCGCATCACCCGCATGAAAAACGCGGGCGATACGCTTTCTCCTTAAAAACTAATATTGCCCTGAAGCCAGATTTTTTGAGTATCGGTACTCAGTGCTGGCGCTCCAGTTGTCGGGCTTAAGTACGCCGCCGTATCTCCAGCATTGTAATAAGCATATTTCGCCAGCAACGAATAATGCTTGCCGAATTTTTTAAGCACCTGAAAATCCCATTCGTTACCATAATCAAAACTTCCGGTATCATCAGAATAATCATGATAAACGCCGGTAAAAACTAGATCACCGCGTTGAAAGGGCACCATAACCGTACCAAAAACATCACGAATACCATTATTTGGCGTGACCAAAAATAAATCCGCCCAACCTTGAAACGCATGGTTAGTTCCTAATGGTGTATCAAAGTGTTTATTTGCTCCTGAACCGTCGAGTTGTTCCATTGCCCCCTGAAACATCACGCCATAAGCACTAACCCCCGCCATTAAATTGTAACGGTCGGCATCATACGCCGTGGCGCCGTGACCATAATCACTTTGGTGGCTCCATTCTGCCGTATAAACCACGCCAAAATTTTCGCTTAGTTTGTAAGATTCTAATGGCTTTGCACAGCAGGTTGCCCGTAAGCCATAAGTTTGGCTGGATTTTTCAAAGTTTTCTTTTTCGGTGTAATCCAGCCAATAGCCATAACCGATCAGATTGCCGTAATCACCCATTTTGTAATTAAGATTGAGTATTGGCGCTTCGATCGTTTCCGTTGTTCCCGTAAAGGTTTGTACTGTGCCAAAATAACCCGCATTGGCAACTAAACCGAACAAGGTCTGATTGGTATGGGTAAGCAGCACGGCATCATAAGTGGTTTCCATTTGTCGCCAGCCAACGTTGCCAATAAAACGATCATCATCCAGTTTGATACGCTGTCTGCCGACTTTGATAATATTGTCGGCAATACCCGTGTAAGCGATCCATAATTGGTTGAGCTCACTACGATCTGGATCAGCCACTCTTGAATACAGCGGATTACCATTAATCAGCGTATTGTTATAGTCATCCTGCATTGCCAAGTTGCCTTCATATTCCGCATAACCCTGGAAATCATGAAAGACCGGGGAGAGAAATCCCAAGCGCAGACGTGCGGTATTGGCGTTAGCGGTTTCGGTAACGCCAGCATCTTGGTTGACGTTTTCATAGCGATAATTCAAGTCGAACTTGATCGCGCCGTTATGTCCGTAATGGTAAAAGTTAAGCGCATCTTCAATGTCCTGAGTTGTTCCGGCGGATGCACTGGCACTGATTATCGAAATTGACAATAACGCCGCTATTGAAAGTGAACCTGGTTGTTGCTTAGGCATAAAGCCTCCTAGTTTTAATGAAAAAGACGCAGTAAAAAAACATGTTTTTTTTATTCCAGAACGATTAATGCGTATGGTCGCATTCGGTTAAAAACGTCAGAATGCTTTCCCGATAAGCATAATAATCATCATGCGCCAGCAATGCCTTGCGAGTACGTGGCCTAGGTAAATCAATTTCCTGAATTTTGCCGATTTTGGCATGGGGGCCATTGGTCATCATAACCACGCGGTCAGCCAGCAAGATGGCTTCATCGACATCATGGGTAACGACGATAGCCGTAACATGAGTCCGTTCCCAGACTTCCATTAACACTTCCTGTAATTCCCAACGCGTCAATGAATCCAGCATTCCGAACGGTTCATCCAGCAACAGTAATTTTGGTGACAACGCAAAGGCGCGGGCAATGCCAACACGCTGACGCATCCCGTTGGATAGTTCACCGGCTTTTTTGCGTAAAGCATCACCCAAGCCGACACGGGTTAAATAGTATTCAGCAATATCTTCACGTTCTGATTTACGGGCATGAGGATAGACTTTTTCAACACCGAGCATGACATTTTCAAACGCGGTCAGCCATGCAAACAAACTGGGGGATTGGAACACCACGCCTTTATCGGGACCTGCACTATCCAGCTCACGATTATCGAGAATAATGCCACCTTCTGAAATGGAAGTTAAACCAGCGGCCATCGACAACACCGTTGATTTGCCGCAACCTGAGTGACCGATGATAGAAATGAATTCGCCTTTTTTCATCTTCAAATCAAAACCATCAACGACTTTGACGCTACCGTTGCCATTGGATTTGGGGTAGCTTTTTGATATTTGCGAGAACTCCAGATAACGCGGTCTACCTAGATGCACCTGCTCCGGTTTTAACGCGGAATGATCCAGTTTCCAATCATTGCTGGTATTTGGCCTGACATTCGGCAACACAATTTGATCCGTGTTGATGTCTTGGGCTTTTGCCATGCCAATATCCATCAAATATTGGGTGATTTCAGCGCGTAACCGTTTGAACTCGGGATCATGGTTTAACGCTGTCCTATCTCTAGGGCGTTCGATATCAATATGAAAATCAGGACCAAACGTCGCCTCTGGACCCGGATTAAGCGGAATCACGCGGTCGGCCATGTAGATGGCTTCATCGACATCATTAGTAATCAAGATGACAGTTTTCTTTTCCTGCTCCCATATCGAGAGTATCTCATCTTGCAGATTGCCGCGCGTCAGCGCATCCAACGCGCTGAGCGGTTCGTCCAGCAATAAAATATCAGGATTTGCTGCCAACGCCCTTGCCACATTAACCCGTTGGCGCATACCGCCAGACAATTCCGCCGGTTTTTTATCCATCGCCGCGCCAAGATTCACCATGCGCACATATTTTTCAGTATGTGCTTTGCGTTTATCGGCAGGCCAACCTTTAAAAATTTCATCAACTGCCAACGCGACATTTTCATAAACAGTCAACCACGGCATAAGCGAATAATTCTGAAACACCACGCCGCGATCCGGTCCAGGCTGAATAATCGGTTTGCCTTGTTTTAAGACTTCACCACTATCGGCCTGACACAATCCGGCAATCGTTGAAATCAAGGTGGTTTTACCGCTGCCTGAAAAACCAACGATGGCAATAAATTCGCCGGTCTTAATCGACAAATTAATGTTTTTTAAGATGGCGGTTTTTTGCTTGCCTTCACCATAGGCTTTGCAGACATTAATCAACTCTACCAGCGGTAGATCGGCATCATTCGAAGGTTTGGTGCGATATGTGGTCATGGGTAGTTCAATAAGTTTACGTTTTAGTGCGGTCATGACGGACTCCTGATTTACATTGCTCTACCGAATGAAAAGACGTTTTGCAATGACTGCATAATGCGGTCGAGGATGAAACCGATAATACCGATGGTGAACACGGCAACCATAATGCGGCCTAAGGAATTGGAGCTGCCGTTCTGGAATTCATCCCAGACAAACTTGCCCAAACCCGGATTTTGCGCCAGCATTTCGGCGGCAATCAGCACCATCCAGCCCACGCCTAATGACAACCGCATACCGGTAAAAATATACGGCAATGCCGATGGCAAGATGATTTTTTTAATTTGAGTAGCCCAATTAAGGCGCAACACTTTGCCAACATTGACCAGATCTTTATCAATCGATGAAACACCAATTGCAGTATTAATTAGCATTGGCCATAACGAGCAGAGCGTGACGGTAATTGCCGAGGTCAGAAAGGATTTTTCAAACCAGGAGTCTTCTGTAGTCACATACATCGAACTAACGATGAGCGTGACTATCGGTAACCATGCCAGCGGTGATACCGGTTTAAATATCTGAATAATCGGGTTAAGTGCGGTGTTAATTATGCTGCTCATACCACAGAGAATACCTAAGGGCACAGCAACCAGCGTTGCAATCACAAAGCCTGCAAAAACGGTGTATAAACTGGTAAAAATTTGATCCAGATAGGTGGCTTTACCGGTATAAGGTCGTTTTTTAATTTCCGCATCAGGATTTTCCGCCAGCATTTTTTCATCGCGGGCATGTTGGCGTTGATAGAATTCAATCTCTTTTTGCCGCTCTACATAATGGGCGTCAACTAATCCACCTGCTTCATGCCAAACGGCGGCAGGACCCGGAATAGCACCTAAACTGGTGTTGACTTTAGAAGCCGAAAAACTCCACATTCCTAAAAACAGCATGAAGGCAATAATGGGAACGCCCATCATTAGCCATAAATCACGTATTTGTTTTGCTGGGTTTTCACCTGCCGCCAGTTTTACCAAGGGGACGAACCAAGTCAGCCCCGTGATATTAAAAAATTTAATAAGTTGATTAGTCATAATGACACCTTAATTTCTAATGTAGATACTGACTTTTATCGTCAGCTCAGCGAACGAATCATTGAGTCGCTTGGAAATGGACACAATACACTTTGTTGTGTGTTGTAACCGCCGTGGATGCCATGACTACCAGTCCTCAAAGGACTGGCAGTCATTACATTGCCGACAGGTGTGTAATTATGTCTTAACTGTAGGCAGCTAAGGGTGGGCAGGCAGTTTTGCCCACCTTTCGACACCATCCAACATCGTCCGCGTGGGCACGAAAAGCATGTGCCCACCCTGCTTTTTAGCTTAATCCACCACCTTCCCACCCACCACTTTCTGCTTGCCTTTCAAACCAATAGGAAATTTATCCAGATAATCGTTCGGCTTATTCGCATCAAATGCCAGCTTGTCTATAAAGAAATTTTGTGATGGTTTAATGCTGACATCTGCTGGAAAATCAGCCGCTTTGGCTTTACCATCGGCAACCAGTTCTTTGGCGGCAAGTAAATAAATATCAGGACGATAGACTTTTTTCGCTGTTTCCATATACCAGGCATCCGGCTTAAACTCGCTAATCATGCCCCAACGACGTAGTTGGGTTAAATACCAAACCGCACTACCATAAGACGGGTAACTCGCACCATTACGGAAAAAGGTATTGAAATCGGGCAAAGCACGGATATCACCTTTTTCGTATTCATAAGTGCCGTTCATACTATTGGCAAGCACCTCGTAATCGGCACCAACGTATTGTTTTTGCGAGAGCATTTCAATCGCTTCCTTGCGGTTTTTGTTGTTTTCTTCATCGAGCCAGATAGACGCCCGGATTAGTGCTTTCACAACGGCTAGATGCGTATTCGGGTTTTTATCCGCCCAAGCCTTAGTGACACCAAATACTTTTTCAGGCGTATCTTTCCATAGTTCATCGTCAGTAATAACAGGGATACCGATGCCTTTAATTACCGCTTGCTGATTCCACGGTTCGCCCACGCAATAACCATGAATCGTACCGGACTCCAGTGTCGCCGGCATTTGCGGCGGCGGTGTAACTGACAGCAACGCATCAGCATCTACTTGCCCGGAGGTATCTTGCGGTGGCGCATAAAAGCCTGGTTTGACACCACCCGCTGCCAACCAGTAACGTAGCTTCAGGTTATGGCTACCTATAGGGAAAGTCATTGCCATGTTAAAAGGCTTGCCTTCGCTTTTAAATTTATCAACAACCGGTTTCAACGCATCGGCTTTAATGGGATGTATCGGCTTGCCGCCTGTCATCGGAACAGCGGGTTTCATCAATTTCCACACGTCATTGGAGACCGTAATGGCACTGCCGTTAAAGCCCATGCTGAAAGCCGTGACAATATCGGCTTGCGTACCAAAACCAATGCTTGCACCCAAAGGGGCAGGCGCAAGCATGTGTGAGCCATCCAACTCCCCGCTGACCACGCGATCCATAACGACTTTCCAATTCGCTTGTGCCTCTAGTTGTACATAAAGGCCTTCATCTTCAAAAAAACCCTTTTCAAAAGCAACGGCTAAAGGAGCCATGTCGGTTAATTTAATAAAACCGAATTTAAGATTTTCTTTTTCAATATTGGCAACCGCGCCAACATTCGAGGCAAACGTTAAAGTGGTAACAACCGTAGCTGCAGACAGTGCCGCCATTAATTTATTAAGTGTGCTTCCAGTTTTTTTCATGATGGCAGTTTCCTGTAAACATTTGGGCATAAAAAAAGGCGTCTTTAAATCGGTGCGTCATAGTGACGCAATCGATTTAATCGACGCCTTTGTCAGATTACTCAACAATGAGCTTAGTTTTTTGGTTCCTTCGTTAGAACCACTACAAATACTTAAAGCATGACTTATGCCATTATTTTATGCTTACGCTGGCTTTATATTTAAGTAAATTAATACAGTAGGTTATGTGTTATTTATTCAGCTAAAACGCCAGTAACCTAAGTCGATTAAAACCAGTAGCACGTTAGATTACGCCTCTCAACCGTGCGATTTTTAATGTTTTTGCACCAAAAAAGATCGCACAATGGCAAGTTATGCTCAAACTAAGAAGTGGGTAAACGGCGTTATCGTTTGTCCTTATGTGGAAACGCTATACCGTGTTAATCGTTATTTACTAGGCACAGTACAGGTTATCGTGCTATTGAAGCAAAATTGCCGCGCCAATGATTAACGCGCTAATCAGCAGTGTCCATGTTGTTTGACGCTGATGACTTGCCATTTGCTTGCGCAATAATATCAGTTCGTGATTGTGTGCTTTTGTTTGTTGCTGCGCATGAGCGGCATTGTCCAACGCCTTGTAAAGCAAACCGGGTATTTCCGGAAAATGTTCTGCAAATTCTGGGAACTGTTTAAGTACGTTATTGATTTTTGCTTTAGGCCCAATACGTTCCTGAAACCACTGTTCAAGAAAGGGTTTGGCGGTTTGCCATAAGTCCAGTTCAGGATAAAGTTGGCGCCCAAGACCTTCTATGTTCAATAATGTCTTTTGCAGCAAAACCAATTGTGGTTGAACGTGCATGTCAAAACGACGTGCGGTTTGGAATAATCGCAGTAGCAATTGCCCAAATGAAATATCTTTTAGGGGCTTTTCAAAGATCGGTTCACAAACACTGCGTATCGCCGATTCAAATTCTTCTAACCGCGTGGAACTGGATACCCAACCCGATTCAACGTGCATCTGGGCTACTTTGCGGTAATCTCGATTGAAAAAAGCCAGAAAATTTTCCGCCAGATAATGCTGATCCGATGACGATAAGGTACCAACAATACCAAAATCAATGGCGATATATTTTGCGGGTAATTCAACAAAAATGTTGCCTGGGTGCATGTCGGCATGAAAAAAATTATCTCTGAAAACTTGGGTAAAAAAGATTTCCACGCCGCGTTCCGCCAGTAATTTAAAATCAGCACCTTCCTTTTTAAGGGTATCAATATCACCGACGGGTATGCCATGAATCCGCTCCATGACTAATACTTTCTGGCGGGTTAATGGCCAGTAGATTTCAGGGATATAAATAATACTGGAGCCCTCAAAATTACGGCGTATTTTGGAGGCATTGGCGGCTTCACGAATTAAATCAAGTTCATCCAAGGTGGTTTTTTCAAATTCAGCGACCACTTCCATGGGGTGTAAACGCCTGGCATCAATCCAAAATCTTTCAGCAAAACGCGCCAGCTCATAAATTAACCCCATATCTGAGTGAATTCGCTCTTCAATATCCGGGCGTAAAACTTTAACAACGACGTGTTCGCCATTGTGTAAGACGGCGGCATGGACTTGGGCGACTGATGCTGAAGCCATTGGGTGGGGATCAAACTCGGCAAAAGCTTCATCGATTGACATGCCTAGCTCTTTTTCAATGATGTTGCGAGCAATCTCATTACTAAAAGGAGGAACACGGTCTTGCAGTTTAACTAGCTCATCAGCAATATCATCAGGCAATAAATCTTTACGTGTTGATAACGCTTGACCAAATTTGACGTAAACAGGACCAAGATCTTCCAAGGTCTGTCTGATTCTGACGCCTCGGGAATCTGCTTTACGACTTAGCCAATAGTAAGGTGAAAGAAATGCCAAGAAGCGAATCGGGCGAAATAAATGTGTATTTAAGACGATTTCATCGAGACCATGGGTAACTAACACCCAGTTAATATGGATTAGGCGAAATAATAATTTAGGACGAATCACGAGTTACCTTTAAGGTCTGTTTTTGCATCTAGGCTATTTTCCAGACGTGCCATTCTGCTTTGCAGGCGGTCAAAATCAGTGCGTAAATTATCAATCTGACGATAAAAAATGTCTATTTCTGGAGCGGCAGGCAAATCGCGGGTTTCTTCCTGTAGATACTCTGCTAGGTTAAGACGAAAGGTTTCTAACGTTTCTTTGCTCCAGTTTTGTCCGGTGCGAAAAAACTGACTAATATGAGAGGCGGTATTTTTGCCGGTAAAGCGTGCAAGCTTAGCTTCTAAATTAATATCGAGCTTGGCAAACAATTCCTGAAATTTACGACCAGTTTGCATATCGCCTTCTATTTTTACCTCTCCGGAAAAAACAGATCGCATGGGGTTGGCACTTAAACCCATCAAGCCTAACGCAAATAAAGAACCTGTTAATTGAGTATCTGCTGGTCGGGGACTATAGTCCAATAATTGAATCGATTCAGAGGAAGGACAAAGATAAATGGTTTCATTAAACGGTAGCACAGTAACCGCAATGATTTTTCCTATCAGCGGCGCCAAAAAATCACCACGATGTTTATCAAGGGCAAGGTATTGATTAAGCGAAGATTCTAATGCGCCAATCAGTAACGGTTTAATGATCATGCTATATTTTATAGCCTCTATGAACGGCAACAATACCTTGCGTCATATTGAAATATTCGCAACGTTCCAACCCTGCACTTTCCATCATTTTTTTCAGATCTTCCTGTTTCGGGTGCATCCGAATAGATTCAGCAAGGTAGCGATAGCTATCTTCATCCTTGGCGACAATTCGTCCAATTTTTGGCAAAACATTAAATGAATAAAAATCGTAAACTTTTTCGGTGATTCTATCGATAGGGTGAGAAAACTCCAGCACAATCACCCGACCACCAAGTTTCAGTACCCGATACATCGAACGTAATGCCGCTTCTTTATCAGTAACATTACGTAAGCCAAAGGCGATGCAAACACAGTCAAAGGTGTTGTCTGCAAA
>CANNKH010000020.1 GCA_947504985.1 Methylococcaceae bacterium
CCCACTAAACAAACAAATTCGTCCGATTTCAATGACAGCTTAAAATTTGCAATGGCCTGCTTTGGTTTAGACTGGGCTATTGCAGGGTAGGTTTTGCTGTTGATGAGAATATCAATATTGCTCATCGTCGCCACCGTAAGGATTTTCTATCTAACGGCTTCAAAATAATTAACTCGATCAATTGAATCACGCAGACAAAAGCGATGGTGTAAGCCAAAATGCTTGCGACATCAAACAATTGAAAAAATAGATGCAGTTGATAGCCAATACCGTTGCTGCGCCCAAGCAATTCAACGACTAAAATAATTTTCCACGTTAATGACAAGCCAGAACGCGTGGCACTCATGATAAACGGGTGTAATTGTGGCCAGATCACATGAATCAAGGTTTTAGTTTTACTGAATCGATAGCAACGTGCCATATCCAGCAAATCCTGATCGAGAGTACGCGCACCTTCCCTTATCGTAATGATGACGTTGGGCAATTTGTTGATAACAACGGCAAGTATGGCGGCTGATTCTACTAACCCGAACCAGACGTAGCACAGGATAATAGTCACCAACGCGGGAATGTTTAAAAAAATAATCAACCAGTTATCAAAAAAAGCATCCAGCTTTTTATTACGTCCCAAAACAATACCAATAGCGCAGCCTAAGAACATCGCGATGGTAAAGCTGATTAATAATCTCAACAGCGTCGCGCCCAAATGAAAAGCAAGCTGTCCTGATTGTAGGGCTTGCCAGAAGACTATCGCGACGGTTTCCGGTGTTGGCAAAACATGATTATTTACAACAACGGCAGTGCCTTGCCAAACCGCTAAAAACGTCAACAACGATAGCAGCGGTAAAATTTTTTTAGGAAGTGTCAAAGCGAGTTGTCTTTATTCAGTTGACCAGAAAGTGCCTGGTTGTAAATTTTCTGAATGGCCTGTTAATCGACTGTTGCTTGATGCACGCAAAATGGTGTAAATGCGAGCTGCCGCTTTCTGTTCCTGTGATCCCCACCGTTCAACACGCCCTTCGCAATATCCTTGGCGTAATTTGATCTGAGTTGCTGCATCATCGGCTTTGGTCAATGGAAGCACTTTTTGCCAAACGACATCAGAAGTACATAATTGATTTTTAGCTCGCTGACTGGCTTTTAGAAAGTTATTGAGCGCTTGTTTGTTATTCGCTGCCCAACTTTGCTTGAAAACATAGCCCAAAACCGGCATATTTTCAGCAAGTCCTAGTCCTTTTAGAATACCTTTTCCATCAATGACTTGCCTATAACCTTGTGACTCAAGTCGAGCCGCAAAATGCCAATAAGTCAACAAGGCATCGATCCGGTTCTGTTTTATTTGCTCGTTTAGTAAAGGTGGCGCGCCAAAAGTTTTTTCAACCGACGTATTCAAATCCAACTGCTTTTGTTTTGCTAACGCCTGTAGTAATAACCAATTTTTATCTAATTCCCCGCCAGCAATACCCAAGCGTTTACCTTTAAGGTCATTTATGGTTTTGATAGCGCTACTCTCTGGCACCAACAATGCGCCGGACGTACTGGAATAAGGATAAAAGGTAAAATCAGCGCCAGTAGCACGGAGGCTGGAAACCCAAATCCAGTCCGAAACAATCATATCGACAGCGCCCGATTGCAGCGCAATCTTGCCTGCCTCGGGATTAGCAAGACGCTGTATATCCAATTGAAAATCAACTGTCGGTTCGCTTTGTATTGCCGATAATTCCCATTCAACCGTACCTGTCGTTTGCACACCAATGTGTAGGGTTGTTTTTTCTGCGGCGACACCGCTAAATGATGCAACAAGGCAAATCACTATAAAAAATACGTTATATTTCATAAAATTAATCACAAAAGTTTAAGGGCACGTTATTTGAGGACATGGGGATGTCTCTACGGCGACACTTCGATAAAACCATGCACACCCCGCTTGGATTTAACCGCCAACCAATCTTTCAGCAGCGTTAGCTCTTCGGTGTCAGGTAATGCGTCTAGGCTTTGTTTGTTTTTTAATAAGCGAAATGCCTGCGAAAGTACCTTATAACACTCGCCGGTAATGCCTGCACGCCTTAGACCCACCGTGTTCAATTTGTAATGCCGTCCAGGCGAACCGCCAATCAACATAAACGGCATCGCATCCATTGAAAGCCCTGTGTTACCACGCACCATTGCAAATGAGCCAACGCGGCAAAATTGATGTACAACCGCAGCACCGCCCATAAAAACATGATGGCCTATTTCAACATGACCACCTATCGCTACATTATTGGCAAAAATAGTGTTATTACCAATAATACAATCATGCGCAACATGGCTATTGTTCATAAAATAACAGCCTGAACCGATACGCGTCTCGCTATTTTCTTTACCGGCTCGGTGTGCAGTAAAGCCCTCCCTGAATACATTGCTATCGCCAATAGTCAGCCAAGAAACGGTTTCTGCGTTAAAACTGGTATCTTGGGGCAGTCCGCCCAACACGGCATGAGGATGCAGAATGTTGCCGTTACCCATCTTTACATAAGTCTGCACGACGGCATGAGCACCCATTACACAGTTATCACCTATTTCAGCATGGGCTTCAATAACAGCAAAAGGGCCAACGGTTATATTTTCCCCTAATACGGCATGATTTGAAATATAAGCGGTCGGGTGAATAGCTTGGGTCATTGTTACTAGCCTCTGGGATGAAATTTGGTATGAAGTTCTTTTAATCTGGCGCTGGCCACATGAGTATAAATCTGCGTTGTCGATAAGTCAGAATGCCCCAATAATAATTGCACTACGCGCAAATCTGCGCCGTGATTTAATAAATGGGTAGCAAACGCATGTCGTAGGGTATGCGGTGAAAGCGCTTTATCAATTCCAGCCTTTTTGGCATAGCGCTTGATGAGATACCAAAAGCCCTGGCGCGTCATTCCGCTGGCACGACGGGTAACAAACAAGGCATTGCATTGCCGTTCACCAAGAATGGCTGTTCTCGCTTGTGCCATATAATTATCCAGCCAGCTCATCGCTTCTTCACCCACCGGCACCAATCGTTCTTTATTACCTTTACCTGTTACCCTGACCACACCCTGCCTAAAACTAATGTGTTCAAACTTTAAATCGACTAATTCCGAAACCCTAAGTCCTGTGGCATAAAGCATTTCAAGCATAGCTTTATCTCTAAGTCCTAACACATGAGCCACTTCGGGTGCGGCAAGCAATAACTCGACATCATTTTCAGAAAGCGATGTTGGTAAGGAGCGACCAATATAAGGCGAATCTATCAATGCCGTCGGATCGATGGTAATACGATTTTCTCTGATGTAATAGCCATAAAAACGGCGCAAGCTGGATAGCACGCGTGCTGAGGTTCGGTTGCTGATGCCATTTTTGTAGAGATAGGCTAGAAAAGATGAAAGCTGCCCATTGTCAACGTCTAGCAGCGATTTACCGGCTAACCATTTGGAAAAAATATGCAAATCACTCCGGTATGCTGACAAGGTGTTGTCACTTAAGCCTTGTTCGACCCAAACAGCATCTAAAAACTGATCAATCAATTGGTCTACAGTCATTTTTAAAAGTGGCTTCATAAGCCAGTAACCGACGTTTTATTGTCATAAATTCGCCTTCGGTTTGCCCGCAATAGCCGCCTATACCAGACGCGGCGATAACCCGATGACAAGGAATAAACACCGGATAGGGATTATCCCGACAGGCATTGCCTACGGCGCGTGCCGCTGAAGTTATTTTTTTGGCTAATGCCGAATAGCTAATGGTTTCCCCTAGCGGGATTTGACACAGCGCAGCCCAAACCACATGCCGATAGCCACTTCCTTGTCTTAGCAAGTTAATAGGAATCGGACTATGTGGATTTGTCCAGTATTCGGCTAGCTGTTGCTGGATTGGATGCTCGCCTGAGAGGGCTAGATTATCAGCTTGAGCCCAATCCACGTTGACAATAACATCTTGGTAAATTGATAACACCAGCTTACCTGCGGGTGTGTTTAGGCTTATAAGCTCTTGCTCGCCATAAACACGATCTATCCATTGAATAATAAACGGCACTAAATTCTTTGCAATTAATTGAAAAAAGTAAGGCAATAACTATTTCATCCGATGATGTCCAGCCATCATTCTTGCATGATGTGCTTTCATAAGAGATAACTGTTGATTTTTCAATTGCTCTTTTTTAGCGGGATCCTGTTCGGCCAATATTTTATTGGATAGATCGTGCATTTGTAATTGATGTTCCTGAATAGCTCGAGCATGTTGATCTTTCTGTTCTTCAGTCATGCTACCCATGATCTCCATGCTTGGCGGCATTGGCGGCTCGGCTAAACTCGCCATACTTAAAGGTAATAACAAAACTAGAGCGAAGACGGATTGATATAACTTTTTCATTGATATTTCCTGTTAGGTTGATTGTAGACACTACACTAAAAATGGGAAGTAATGTCTCGTTGCGAATTTAAAAAGGTGAATTAACCTCTTCCGATACCATAATAAACAATGCCAATTTTTTTAAGTAGCTCGGGTTGATATAGATTTCGACCGTCAAAAATCACCGCATCTTTTAACGTATTTTTGATAAATTCAAAATCAGGACTCCAAAAGTTTTTCCACTCGGTGACAACTAATAATGCGTCCGCGCCCTTCAGCGCATCTTCCGCCGTCTCGACAAGAATCAGCCCAGGATTATCACCATAAATTCTTTTGGCTTCATGCATTGCTTCAGGATCAAAAGCTTGAACAGTTGCGCCAGCGTTAATTAATGCTTCAAGTATGACGCGACTAGGCGCTTCACGCATATCATCCGTTTTAGGTTTAAATGCCAAGCCCCAAAGCGCAAAGGTTTTCCCTTGAAGGTCGCCGTTATAGTGCTGAACAACTTTATTAAACAAAACCTGTTTTTGACGGTCATTGACATTTTCGACTGCACTCAACAATTCTGATTTATAACCCATTTGCTTAGCAGTACGCTCCAATGCTTTTACATCTTTTGGAAAACACGATCCACCATAGCCACATCCTGGATAAATAAATGAATAACCAATGCGCGAATCAGAACCTATGCCATTTCTGACATGCTCTATATCGGCACCCAGCAATTCGGCTAAATTAGCCAACTCATTCATAAAACTAATTTTAGTTGCCAACATCGCATTAGCCGCATATTTAGTTAATTCGGCCGAGCGTACATCCATTGTAATAATACGTTCATGACTGCGATTAAAAGGTGCATAGAGTGCTTTCAATAGCTCTGCTGTTCTTGGGTTATCCGTACCAATCACAATACGATCCGGTTTCATAAAGTCATTAATCGCCGCGCCTTCTTTTAAAAATTCAGGATTTGAAACGACATCAAAATCAATTTCAACGCCACGTCTTGCTTGCGCTTGTGAAATAACCTCTTTTACTTTATCCGCAGTACCGACAGGCACGGTAGATTTATCAACGATGATACGATAGCTATCCATATTTTCGGCTATCGACTGCGCTACTGCTAAAACATATTGCAAGTCAGCGGCGCCATCTTCATCCGGCGGGGTACCTACGGCTATAAATTGAAAAATACCATGAGCAACCGCATCCTGTATGTTTGTCGTAAATTTTATTCGTCCCGCCTGCTGATTATCTTTTACCAGCGTTTCAAGACCTGGCTCATAAATAGGAATGATGCCTTTTTTCAGATTATCAATTTTTTCGTGGTCTACATCAATACAAACGACATCATTCCCGACTTCAGCTAAACAAACGCCAGTGACTAATCCCACATAACCAGAACCAAATACGGTTACTTTCATTTTTTGTTCCTAAAATTTACTTAAATTATTAAGGCTAATTTTTTACAGCAATCCATCTTGCTCGATATTGTTATTGTAAAATTAAGCCAGTTATGTAAAAACGGCAGAACTTAACAGAAAAATCCTTCATTCCACTAAAATACACTCTGCACACATTCGCAAAATCGTTATCTGAAATGTTGGCTACCAATTTAAGGCGGAACAAGCCCGCCCCATCAAAGCAACCGTTCGCTGAGCGAACGGCTTAACCTTAAATTGTCCCATCTAAGTTGGTAACCGAAATTTTTCAGCTTTCTTCAGGTCAGTAATTATGACTTATAATAATGAAAATTTACTCACCTTTGCTATCTACCATGAAATCAACATTAATCGTTAGTGCCATACAACAGCCTTGTAACGAAAACAGACAAACTAATCTCAAACTTTCTATTGAGAAAATTTATGCTGCCGCGGATGAACATGCTGACTTGGTTGTATTGCCTGAATTACATTTAGATCCTTATTTTTGCCAAAATGAAGATTATCATCATTTTGATCTGGCACAAACTATTCCGGGACCGACTACCAAAATCCTTGCAGACCTTGCAAAAGAACTACGCATCGTTATCGTGTCAACCCTATTCGAAAAAAGAACCCCCGGCCTTTATCATAATACCGCCGTTGTTTTTGATAAAGATGGCCGTATTGCTGGCAAATATCGAAAAATGCACATTCCCGATGACCCGGGTTTTTACGAAAAATATTATTTCACCCCTGGCGACTTGGGCTTTCAGCCCATAACCACCTCGATTGGAAAATTAGGGGTATTAATCTGCTGGGATCAATGGTTTCCAGAAGCCGCTCGATTAATGGCATTAGCCGGAGCAGAATTATTAATCTACCCGACAGCTATCGGTTGGGATGCTAACGATGTTGATGAGGAAAATCAGCGCCAATTAGATGCTTGGGTAACGATACAACGCGCTCATGCAGTCGCAAACGGAGTGCCCGTTATTGCTTGCAACCGAATTGGTTTTGAACGAGCGCCGGACTCAGCATCAGGGATACAGTTTTGGGGCAATAGTTTTATAGCAGGACCTCAGGGAGAAATCCTTTCACGCGCCAATGAATCGGATTCTAAATTACTAACTTGCACTCTGGATCGATCTAAAAATGAACGTGTAAGGCAAATTTGGCCTTATTTGCGTGACCGTAGGATTGATGAATATGGTCTGTTAAATAAACGCTTCATCGACTAATCTATCTGTCCTAATATTTCTCTGGAAACAAAAAAGCCGATGTTAAAACATCGGCTTTTTTATCAGACTAATTTAAATTTCTTATAACGAATTAACGGCATTCAATTCTTCAAAAGCTTGTTCTAATCTGTTAACCATACCTAATTCGCCGGCACGTTGCCAAACTCTTGGATCATAATATTTTTTGTTTGGCTTATCCGCGCCCTCTGGATTACCAATTTGTCCCTGCAAATAACCTTCGTTTTGCTTGTAATACTCCATAATACCTGCCCAAGTCGCCCACTGAGTGTCAGTATCAATGTTCATCTTGACAACACCATAGCTAATAGACTCTTTTATCTCTTCGGCTGAAGAACCTGAACCACCATGGAACACAAAATTTAAAGTATTTGCTGGTATACCGAATTTTTCAGAAACAAACTTTTGTGAATTATCCAGAATACTTGGCGTTAATTTAACATTCCCTGGCGAATAAACACCGTGAACATTTCCAAACGATGCCGCAATCGTAAAACGATCACTGATCTTGATCAAATGCTCATAGGCATAAGCAACATCTTCAGGCTGAGTGTATAGCATAGAATGATCCATGCCACTATTATCTACACCATCTTCTTCACCGCCAGTCACACCTAATTCAATCTCCAGCGTCATGCCCATCTTTGACATCCGCGCCAAATACTGACCGCAAATTTCGATGTTTTCAGCCAAACTTTCTTCAGATAAATCAAGCATGTGCGAACTGAATAATGGCTTGCCGGTTTCAGCAAAATGTTTCTCACCGGCATCAAGTAAGCCATCGATCCAAGGCAATAATTTTTTCGCAGCATGATCAGTGTGCAAGATAACGGGAACGCCATAAGCTTCTGCAACCGTATGTACGTGTTGAGCACCGGATATAGCACCTAAAATTGCAGTTTGCTGACCTTCAAGCTTTAATCCTTTACCGGCAACAAATTGCGCTCCGCCATTTGAGAACTGAACAATTACAGGTGCTTTAACTTTAGCCGCTGCTTCTAGTACTGCATTAATTGAATCCGTATTGATGGCATTTACAGCGGGCAATGCAAATTTATTTTCCTTACAAATTGCAAATATTTTTTGTACATCTTCACCAGTAACAACACCTGGTTTAACAATGTCTAAGATTTTTTGTGACATTTAGGAGTCCTATTTCAGTTAATGCTTTGGAGGTTATCAAATAAAAGCCTATTACAAGGAATGGCTTGAAATATTTAGGCCTCTAAACTTGCCAATCGGTCTGCAAGAATTTGCTCCAATGACTCTAATGCAGTGGTAAAGCCTTTGATACCTTCTTCGAGCTTATCATTTGCCATACGATTTTCCGCATGCATACGATCAAAAGTTTCTTTATCTACAGCAATTTTCTCGATTGTCATGCTTGTTGCCGCTTGCGGATCTAACTTACGTGGTAAATCCGCTTCAGTAGCTTGCAATTCAGCTAAAAGTGATGGCGCTATCGTCAACAAATCACTACCAGCCAATTCTGTAATTTCACCGATATTACGGAAGCTTGCACCCATAACTTCAGTTTTGTATCCAAATTTTTTGTAGTAATTGTAGATTTCAGTAACTGACATTACACCCGGATCTTCAGCTGGTGCATAAGAGTCACGTCCAGTATCTTTTTTATACCAATCGAGAATACGTCCAACAAAAGGAGAAATAAGTGTAATTCCATTTTCAGCACAAGCAATCGCCTGATGAATGCCAAATAACAACGTTAAATTACAATGAATACCTTCTTTCTCTAAGACTGCAGCCGCCTGAATGCCTTCCCATGTAGCAGCAATCTTAATTAATACACGTTCACGAGAAACGTTTTGAGCTTCATACTGTGCAATTAGCTCACGACCTTTTGCTACTGTTGCTTCTGTATCAAATGAAAGACGCGCATCAACTTCGGTAGATACTCTACCCGGAATAATCTCAAGTATTTTAAGACCAAAAGATACGGCAAGACGATCAAAAGCCAGAGAAACAACTTGAGCTGCTGACGCTGCTGTTCCTAAAGCGTCTCTAGCGCCTTTCAAAGTATCATCTACGATACCTTGATATTGCGGCATTTGAGCCGCAGCAGTTATTAATGACGGATTTGTTGTTGCGTCACGTGGTTTAAACGTTTCAATAGCCTGGATATCTCCAGTATCCGCGACAACAACGGTGACATCTCTTAGTTGCTCAAGTAAATTTTTCGCCATAACCAATACCTTAATTATTTTAATATTTAAAAATCTGGAAAATCACACGCTACAAAAAGAGGGAATGTTTCCCTCGTTAGGGATTATGAAGTCAAACAAGCATTAGGATAAATCCCATGCTGCTTAGCGTGAATCTAGTTTCGTTCAAAAACTAATCATCATCCTTGATGACGCATATATCTATCAACACCTGTTTCAATTATTATCGGCTTTTGTCTTGATGCTAACGATTGTCTTGCCATATATTTGGACACTCTGCTCGCCTGAGGCAAGCTTTCTTGCTGTTTCATATATTTAGCAACACCAGTTAGCTCAATTTTCACAACCAATTGTTTTTCTTTCTTTGAGATCAATGCCTGTTTAGCCAAGTATCTAGCTACCCTGCTTAATTGTGGTAAGCTTTCTTGTTGTTTCAAATACTTGGTAACTCCAGTTACTTCGACATGCACTACCGCTTGAGCTTGCTTGGTTTGCTTTTCAGCGAGAGCTTGTCGCGCCATATATCTAGCTACTTTGCTAGCCTTTGGCAAACTTTCCTGTTGTTTCAGATACTTGGCAACCCCGCTTAACACTGGAACGCTTTTTTGATTTTTCAAATACTTAGCTACACCCGTTACACCAACCTGAGAAACTGTCTTTTTTGCCAGTTTCTCAGCTAACGCCTGTCTGCGTGTATATTTAGTTACACCTGTCACTGGATGATGATCTCGTTGCTCCAAATATCTAGCGACCCCGCTAACAACAATAGTATTTTCTTGGTTCGTTATTAATCCTGATACATTATTATTTTCTAGCAAAGTTTCATTTTGCTTTTCTAAATATTTAGCAACCCCTGTAAGACCGCCAGGCTCTCCACAATAGATTGGAGACTCTATCTTAGTTTCTTCAATCTCAGATTCAGGCCTTTTCATGAAAAAGAATAATCCAGCAACAGCGGGGAAAAACAATCCGCTCAAGTAATTCTGATTCATGGATTATCCCCGATTACGCATGTATTTTTCGACACCCGTTGCCGCTTCAGATGCTGTTGCTTTTGCTGATAATGCTTGTTTAGCTACATATTTGGCAACGCCAGTTGCTAATACCGCTGATTTAACTTGCTTATCTAAATAACGTGAAACACCAGTGCCTGATGACCGATTTAGATAACGAGCAACGCCGGTAAGTCCATAGCTACTCCTTGATGGAGTTGATGCATTATTTTCTGATTTTTTCGCACCACACTTAAACTTATTTTTTAATAAAAATACGCCAACTAAGGCGAGAGCAATTAAACCGATTAAATAATTTGGTGTAGATTCTGCTTTTTTTACTTCATTCCCTAACAAGCTATTTTCAACAACCACATTTTCCTTCTCTATTGAAGATTTTGCCTCAGAAGAAGCGGTATTGTGCTTATAGTTTGCATCGCTATAAACAACTTGTGGCTGAAAATTAGCTGCTGGATATCTTGAATCTACTTCGCTACTTTCAGTAGCATTCGACACAGAAGGTTTGGATGTCGTATTTGCTTCGACTCGACTGTTTTTCTCGATATAGTCGCTATCTTGAAAAACGACTTGAGGTTGAAAGTCTGCTGCAGGGTATTTAGAATCTGCACCGACTAATGGACTGGATAGCAAAAGCACTGCAAACAAACTGTTTGTCAAATTATTATTTTTCACATTGTTCACCTATGTTCACCTATAAGTCAGAAGAATTGGAGAGGGTTTTTTTTAACACAATGAGCTATCCGCATCATTTTGATATTTAGAACCGCCTCTCCAAATGTAATTATATTAAATTGCCCTAAATCTTCTCAGATTCAAAGCACGGATTCCACGTTGATTACTACATTTTCAACAGTGAAACCGAACTCTTTGAAAAGCAGTCCTGCGGGAGCAGACTCACCAAAATGATCAATGCCTACAACCTTACCATTGGTTCCGACATACTTCCACCAACCATCAGTACTACCAGCTTCGACTGCTACACGTTTTATAACAGAAGAAGGTAAAACTGATTCACGGTAAGCTGCATCTTGAGCATCAAATACATTTGTAGAAGGAAGTGATACAACGCGAATCTTTTTACCTTTTGCAGTTAATTCTTCGGCTGCTTTCATAGCTAATTCAACCTCAGAACCTGTTGCAATGATAATAGCTTCAGGCATACCATCACTATCACGCAAAATATAACCACCACGAGAAATGGAATCAATCTGCTCCTGTGTACGCGGAACATGGGGCAAATTCTGTCTGGAAAAAATTAAGATAGTTGGTCCATCTTTACGCTCTATTGCTGATTTCCAAGACACGGCAGTCTCTACTGCATCGCAAGGTCGCCAAACTTGTATACCAGGAATCAAACGCAATGTTGCAGTTTGCTCAACGGGCTGATGGGTAGGGCCATCTTCGCCCAAACCGATAGAATCATGGGTATAAACAAATATTGACCGAATTTTCATTAATGAAGCCATACGCAATGCATTACGCGCATATTCGGAGAACATCAGGAATGTTGAGCCAAAAGGAACTAGACCACCGTGCAAAGCAATACCATTCATCATGGCTGACATACCAAACTCGCGCACACCATAATTTACATAATTGGCATCCGCATGACTACACATTGGCTTGTAACCCTTCCACTCAGTCATATTGGAACAGCCTAAGTCAGCTGAACCACCAAAGATTTCAGGCAACATATTTGCATAACCTTCAATCGATGCCAATGATGACATACGCGTTGCTGTTGTTTTTGCTTCTTCATTAACGGCAGCAATAAACGCATTAGCATCTGTTGACCAAGTTTCAGGTAAATCACCGGCTATCCGGCGCTCATATTCAGCAGCTAACTCAGGATAAGCGGCTTTGTAAGCAGAAAATTTGTCGTTCCACTCTTGTTCTGCCTTGGCTCCTTTTGCTTTAGCATCCCATCCCGCATAAACATCAGCAGGAATAACAAAAGCTTCATGATCCCAGCCTAACGCTGCTTTTGTTAAATTAATTTCATCTTGACCTAATGCCGCACCATGACAAGCATGTGAACCCGCTTTATTAGGCGAGCCAAAGCCAATGGTAGTTTTGCAGCAAATCAATGTTGGTTTATCGGTCATTGCCTTAGCCATTTTGATTGCTTTAGATATTGCCTCATGATCATGCCCATCAACATCAGCAATGACATGCCATCCGTAAGACTCAAAACGCATTGGCGTGTTATCAGTAAACCACCCCTCTACATGCCCATCAATCGAAATACCATTGTCGTCCCAGAAGGCAATCAAGTTACTCAATCCCAAGGTGCCCGCTAATGAGCAAGCTTCGTGAGAAATGCCTTCCATTAAACAACCATCACCCATAAAGGTATAAGTATGGTGATTAACAATCTTGTGACCGTCTTTATTAAAATGCGCAGCCAATGCTTTTTCGGCAATAGCCATACCGACAGCATTTGTAATACCCTGACCTAAAGGACCAGTAGTTGTTTCAACGCCTGGCGCATAGCCATATTCAGGATGACCTGGTGTTTTTGAATGAAGTTGACGAAAGTTTTTTAGCTCTTCGATCGGTAAATCATAACCAGTCAGATGCAACAATGAATATATCAACATTGAGCCATGACCATTGGAAAGTACGAAACGGTCGCGATTTGACCATTTTGGATTAGTTGGATTGTGGGACAAGAATTCGTTCCACAGAACCTCAGCGATGTCCGCCATACCCATAGGCGCGCCTGGATGTCCAGAGTTTGCTTTTTGTACGGCATCCATGCTCAACGCTCGTATGGCGTTCGCTAATACTCGGCGCGAAGTCATATAGTTCTCCTTTATGCGGTATTTGGTAAATTATGTGTGGTGACCTTTATCATCTGAGTGACTTATTATCATCTGAAGTAAGTTGTCACAAGATTTTCTTTTTATAGGTTTAACAAAAAAGGAACGAGTAGATTGCTCCACTCGTTCCTTAGACATCACTCTAAGTTAGCGTGCCGCTCTCTCATTATTTCTTCAGGAATACCTTTTTCATGAATAATATGAGAAATAGTCGCTTCCAAAAACAGTAAGGTAGACAACTCAAACACTGTCCCCATTGGCATGCCGTACACTTTTCCATATTGTTCAGGACGACCAATCTGGAATACAGCATCAGCTAAATCACCAATAGTTGACTCAGCTTTAGCAGAGATTAACACAATGCTGGCGCCTACTTTTTTAGCGTTTTTTGTGAATGCTATCAGTTGTTCAGTCTCTCCGGAACCAGAGATAATAACCAGCAAGTCACCACTTTTTATGCTAGGTGTCACAATCTCACCGACAACACTTACATCATAACCACCATGCACAAGACGCATGGCAAAGAAGTTGCCAACAAGCTTTGAACGACCAGCACCCGCGATAAAAATTCGCTTGGCACTATCTAGCATTTCAGTAAGCTTTACATCGTAAGTGTTATCTGTGGATTCAAGAATGCCAGATATCTTTTCTACGACAAGTTGCTGATGCATTTATTAAACCTCTGTAGCATCAACCAGTTCGCGAATTTCACGAGCAGCTTCCGCAGGTGATGGTGCGCCATAGATTGCTGCGCCAACAACGATAATGTTTGCACCAGCTTTAACAACGTCTTGAACCGTAGATGCTTTGATTCCGCCAGCAACTGAAATTCTGACGTTCAAACCTAATTTTGCAATATCGTTCAAATCTGAGAAAGGAGTATGACCTGCCGCTTGTGCGTCAAGACCAGTATGAATACCCATGATGTGAGCACCTGCTTCAGCAGTTGCGCGTGCGCAAGCCACTTTGTCATCAACGTTAATCAAATCAATTTGAGCTTCTGCACCATGTGCGTTGGCTGCTTTGATAACACCCATGCAAGTTGCAAGGCCAGATACACCAAGAACGGTACAAATATCAGCACCTGCAGCATAGAAAGGAGTTGCTTCGTATTCACCTGCATCCATAGTTTTAAGGTCAACCAAAAGCAGTTTGTCTGGGAATTTTGCTCTCAGTGCTTTAACCAGGTTGACACCGTTGTGTTTGATACATGGGGTTCCGATTTCAAAAATGTCAACATGAGGAGCTACTTGTTCTGCAAGTGCAATAGTTGCGTCGAAATCTAAAGAATCCAATGCCATTTGAATTAATGGTCTAGCCATGATATTTGCTCCGAAGGGTTATTTATTAGTTATAGTTGATTGCATAATTGTTTTGCGAACATAACTGTAAAGTAGAAAGGGGACAGCTGTCAATGCCCAATACTCAATGATCCATTGCGTATACTGATGCTGTAAAGAACCCAAGATAAATAACATATCAAATTATAATGTTATTTTTCTGTAGCATTAAGACTAAAGCCCGTTATTTTAATTAAAAAAAACAGTTAGTTAATTCATCAATTAATACTTAATAAAGCCTTAAATCAAAATATTATTTTCCAACAAAACATCTTATACTTTCGATCACACCCACAACAAACACAACTCGAGACACACCTAATGGAAATTTTTAATAATATCCGCGCCCTGATTATCGATATGGATGGTGTTTTATGGCATGGAGACCAACCAATACCCGGATTGGTAGATTTTTTCAAAACCCTACGAGATCAACAAATACGCTTTATTCTGGCTACAAATAACGCAAGCCTGACACAAGAACAATATGTTATCAAACTCGCAAAAATGGGCGTAACGGTAACCACAAATGAAATTCTGACATCAGGCATAGCAACTGCCTTGTATCTAAGTGAACATGAAAATCCTGCTTCAACACGTGTTTTTGTAATTGGTGAAGATGGAGCCAAACAACCGCTCATTGATCGAGGTTTTACGCTAACTGATTTATATGAAGTAAATAACGGTAAAGGGGCTGATATTGTAGTCTGCGGCAAAGATCAAACATTAACTTGGGACAAGCTTGCAACGGCAACACTCAATATCCGCGCTGGAGCAAAATTCATCGGCACTAATGCAGATACTACACTGCCAACGGAACAGGGTATCACACACGGCAATGGTGCAATTCTGGCGGCGTTACAAGTAGCCACAGGAGTCACCCCCACAATTATCGGAAAACCTGAACCTATTATCTATCAACAAGCGATGACCTTACTTGCCACCGATACCAGCGAAACAATTGCCATTGGCGATCGTCTGGAAACGGATATTCTCGGTGCAATTCGTACAGGAATCCGCAGCATTATGGTATTAACAGGTGTTTCCACAGAGAATGATCTTAAAATATCCGACTATCAACCGACATGGGTTATGCCTGATATTAATACAATTACCGCAGCACTAAAAAGTACGAAATAAAGAACATTGCTCCCAAGTGCATGTTTTAAAAGCGCCGAGCTTCTTCGCTAGAACACACAATGCAATATAATGACTGCCAGTCCGTTAAAGACTGGTGGTCATGGCATTCACCTTGGTTACAACACACACAACGAAGTTGTTTTGTACCCAGTCCTAAGTCCTTATTTTTGACAAAATAGAACACCTCATTTTTTTCCAAACAAGAAAAATGCCAAAAGTAAATGTGCGTTGAACAACTCAGCAGCATCAAGGCCTTTTAAAGCATGCACTTAATGAAACCAATGGGCATTACGTATGCGTAAAGAGACTTTGTCGCCTTTGTTCAACTGTAATTGCTTAAATTGTTCATTAGGCATTTCCGCATAAACAGTTGCCTCGGAATGGTCTGGTAAATTTTTTACCAGCTCTATCCGAATCAATGCTCCCAAATGCTGCCAATCTTTCAAAATGGCTTGGGCGCTATCGTCACTAAGGGCTTTTTGTATATCGATATCATGCGGACGAACATGAGCAATTTGCTCTTGCTGATTATCAGCTATCTCTAAGCCGGTGGTTTGCAGCCATTGGGTGTCATGATGCGCCAATGCAAAGATATTAGTTTGACCAATAAATTTCGATACAAAAGCATTGGCAGGATGATCGTAAATATCGCTGGGAGCGCCCTGCTGTTCGATGCGCCCGTGATTAAGCACCACCACCTGACTCGCCACTTCCATCGCTTCTTCCTGGTCATGTGTCACAAAAATACTGGTAACATTCAGCTCATGATGCAGGGAGCGCAGCCATTGCCGCAAATCTTTACGCACACTGGCATCAAGTGCGCCAAAAGGTTCATCCAGTAATAACACGGAAGGCTCTACCGCCAAGGCACGCGCCAAGGCGATACGCTGGCGTTGCCCACCAGACAATTGGTCAGGAAAACGGTCATGCAGCCAGTCCAGTTGCACCAGTTCCAGCAAGGCATGAACTTTTTTAGCTATTTCAGTTTCACTAGGGCGCTGTTTTTTAGGCTTCACCCGCAAACCAAATGCGATGTTATCAAATACCGTCATATGCCTGAATAACGCATAATGCTGAAAGACAAAGCCTATGCCGCGATGGCTAACGTGTTGTTCGGTTTTATCTTCACCACTTAACAAGACACGGCCTTCGTCGGCTTGCTCCAGTCCAGCAATAATGCGCAATAGTGTGGTCTTGCCGCAACCCGATGGCCCTAACAGCGCAACCAGTTCGCCCTCAGGAATTTCCAGATTAATTTGGTTAAGTGCAGAAAATTTGCCAAATTTCTTGCTGATATTGGAAAGTAAAATGCTCATTATGGTGTTCTCAAAAAAGAGTTAATGCTTGCCCTGTTGCCATTCCAGCGCGGACTTTAAAATCAGCGTGACAATAGCCAGACCGGCTAGTATTGATGCGCTGGCAAATGCGCCAACAAAATCATATTCGTTATAACTAACTTCCACATGCAGCGGCAGCGTGTTGGTCATGCCCCGGATATGACCAGAAACCACGGATACTGCGCCAAACTCACCCATCGCTCTGGCATTACATAACAAGACACCATATAACAACGCCCATTTGATATTCGGTAAGGTAATCTGCCAAAACATTTGCCAGCCACTTGCGCCTAATGACAACGCAGCCTCCTCTTCTTCGCTCCCCATTTCTTGCATTAATGGGATCAATTCACGGGCAACAAAGGGAAAGGTGATAAACAACGTGGCGAGCATAATTCCCGGCACGGCAAAGATGATTTTTATATCGTGAGCCGATAACCACGCGCCAAACCAGCCTTGTGCGCCAAACATCAACACGAATATCAGCCCCGAAATAACCGGTGAGACCGAAAACGGCAAATCAATCAACGTGGTCAATAAGCTTTTGCCGACAAATTCAAAACGGGTAATTGCCCAAGCGGCGCTGACACCGAATACCGTGTTTAACGGCACTGTCGCCAACGCGGTCAACAAGGTCAGCCGTATCGCGGCTTGCGCGTCAGGTTGCACTAACGCCTCGCCATAAGCATCCCAGCCTTTGGCGAAGGCTTCAAACATCACAATCGCTAATGGCAGGCAAAGAAACAGCATAATAAAGCCCACCGCAACCACCGTTAATAAGCCTCTAATCCAAACGGGATCATGCAACGCCTGCTGTAACGAAGGCGCTTTTGTCGGCGGTATATTTGTTATTGCATTCATCGTTATTTCCCTTTTTATAATTGCCCGGAGCGCTTACGCACCCAATGTTGCAATAAGTTAATCACCAATAATAAAATGAATGAGAGGGTTAACATCGTTAACGCAATCGCCGTCGCGCCTGGAATATCGTATTGTTCTAATTTGGTAATAATCATCAACGGCACGATTTCCGAAACATAAGGCAAGTTACCGGCAATAAATATCACCGAGCCGTATTCACCGACGCCCCGCGCAAAAGCCAGCGCAAAACCAGTCAGCAAGGCTGGAAAGATATTCGGAAAAATAATATTGATAAAAACTTGTAAACGTGATGCGCCTAAACTTGAAGCCGCTTCTTCCATTGACGAATCAAACTCTTGTAAAACGGGCTCAACAGTTCGCACGACAAACGGCAGACTAATAAAAATAAGCGCGACCACAATACCTAACGGCTTGTAAGCGATTTGGATTCCGAAACTACCCATGAGTAATTTGCCAATCAAGCCGCTGGGCTGGTAAATGGTCGCCAAAACAATCCCGGCAACTGCAGTGGGCAGTGCAAAAGGCAAATCGATTAACGCATCAAGAATACGCTTACCCGGAAAAGGATAGCGTACTAAAACCCAGGCAATAATAAAGCCGAAAAAACTGGCGATTAATGCAGCGATCAATGCCGTAACGAAGCTAACCCTGAAAGAAGCAAGCACCCGATCATGCGTGATAATCGCCAGATACTGATCCCAACTGAGTTTAAAACTGGTAAACACCAGCGTACTGAGTGGGATTAACACGACTAATCCTAGATAGAGTAGCGTGAAACCTAGGGTCGGACGAAACCCCGGCATAATGTAACTTTGTCTCATAAATTCATATCGTTGTTGTTGCCGTCAGAAGATTATCGTTTCAATAACACAATAATCATTGTGCTTCGACTTCGCTCAACCAACGGTTACTTTGCTTGCCAAAGGATTAAGTCAACCGCATTAACACTAACGGTTAAGGAACATAAATCTGATCAAAGATGCCATTATCATCAAAATGATCTTTCTGCACGGCATCCCAACTGCCGAATTTGTCTTTTACCGTGAACAATTCCAACTTAGGGAACCGTGCTAGATCGGCA
>CANNKH010000021.1 GCA_947504985.1 Methylococcaceae bacterium
ACACTCTTATTTTCTCCTGCTTAAAACTAAGCAGGATACGTGAATTTCCTGGTCAATATTCGATCGGTACAAGCCTCTCCAGATGGTCAGTTTTCAATCGGCGCCAACAAACTGAACGCAATGAGCTAAGATGCCTTGGTGCGCAGCAGCCGTGAGCGGTTCTTGGAGCTTCGCCAGGCTGATCGATTCATTTTGATAGAAGCGCCACGCGGCTTGAGTGCTGGCAAAGCTGCTGATTTTGTCAGGTAACGCTTTTAACACTGCACTCAGGCGCTCACTTGAATTCATGTGTTCACTCACCAGACGCTGGTAGCGGTCGCTTAGGCGCGAGTCCACGCCTGATAGTTTTTTTAAAATCATGCGGCATCATGCCAAAATTTACGAAAAGTTGTGTAGATACTTATGCTTTGATAAAGAGGGGGTTGAGACTTTTAAAACTGAAAGTCGCTTAGCTGGACTCTACCTCCTTCAAAGCAAGGTATTATTTAGTTTCTTCAAGCTACATTCCCACAAGCCATTCTACTTAAACGGCATTCAAATTTTCATCATCATATAAACGGGTGGTTTTCCAGCCGATGAATTTTTCATCATGAAATTCAATATCGTTATCTATCGAATACTCATAACAGCTTCTGAACAGCTTGGCAGTGCGGAAGGCGTGTAATTCATCATCAGCAGACACTTTTTCGACATTGCCCACTTGGAAGGTCTTATTTCTTGCTTTCCCGTTACACACCCAAAAAACGGTGTAACACAAATAGCTCTTATCTTTTCGGTGATCGAACTTAATGGTTCTGGATACGCCAGTGACCCCGGTAGTGGTTTTATTTTTAGGCGGTTTAAGAAAACGAGTTTTGCTACCTTTTAAAACGACGAGCATCTGATCGCGCCACGTAATAGCGGCTTGCAGGGATTTACCTTTATTACCCCATAGCTTGTGGGAAAAATAGCGACTGCTTTCTTTACCCCGTCTGACGATGCGCACTTGAAAGCCAAATACATCCGGCTCAGTAATATGTTTATTTTTTTCCATAGATTAATCCTCCATAAGAATTATATTGATAAAGCTAGCAGCAAAGCTGTACCGCCAAATTATAATATCTTTCTGCCTGCTTGTAATCTTACTGTCATAATTTATCGTTAAAGCTTGTTTAAAAGCAAGCAAAAATATCAACACTAGACAATTCCCTACTAATTTGGTGTAGAATAATGCCTATCCCACTGTGAAGTGGTTGATTTAATAAAATAATTATTTGTTTTTCAATATCTTGGAGATAATCAATGAGCGTATTAGTCGGTAAACAAGCCCCTGATTTTACAGTTCCTGCAGTATTAGGCGACGGTCAAATCGTTGATTCATTCAGCTTCTCTGAAGCGACTAACGGTAAATATGCCGTCGTATTTTTCTATCCATTAGACTTTACCTTTGTTTGTCCTAGCGAGTTGATTGCGCTGGATCACCGCATGAACGAATTTACAAGTCGTGGTGTTGAAGTGATTGCTGTTTCAATAGATTCACATTTCACTCACAACGCATGGCGCAATACACCTATCAATAAAGGTGGTATTGGCGCAGTGAATTACACAATGGCTGCTGATATAACGCATTCAATCTGTAAAGATTATGATGTTGAAGCGGCTGGCGGTGTTGCTTATCGTGGCACTTTCTTGATCGACCGTAGCGGTGTTGTCCGTCATCAAGTCGTAAATGACTTGCCATTAGGTCGTAATATGGACGAGTTATTGCGCACAATAGACGCATTACAGTTCCATGAAGAGCATGGTGAAGTTTGTCCAGCAGGCTGGAATAAAGGGGATGTGGGCATGAACGCTAACCCTGCAGGCGTTGCAGAATATCTGGATAAAAACGCGGATAAACTGTAAAACTAAGCGGTAAAAAACTAAAAGGCGCGTTGTGTGTACAGCGCGCCTTTTTATTTGCCTATTAAGCGGTTTTTTTAGCCAGATCCGCCAGTAATCTTTTTCTGACTAGATAAGCGGCGCCGATGGCGCATAGCGCGGGTATTTGGGTAACAATGAAAACAGCAGTGAAATTTTTACCGAAAAGGCTTACTAATGCGGCTAGCACGGTTAGCTTAATTGCCCACCAGGCAAGCCAATATCCCATTAAACCGATAATGACCCATTTAACGGTCGATTCGCCCTTTTCTTTTGCGGTCATATAAAACCATACAATAATGGCAATACCCGCTGCTTTAGCTAAAAACAACATCTTGACACCCTCCAAAAATAATTATTATAAATAACGGCATATCATGATATGTCATAACAAAGTACCTTTGCATTCTTTTTAACAGTGTACTTTGTTTTCTCAAGGATCATTTACGCAACTACCTACAGTCATCATGACACCCGCATATTTTCAATATAATCTTTTGACTTGGTTTGACCAGAAGGGGCGTAAAGATTTACCTTGGCAGCTAAACAGGAGTCCATACCGTGTATGGCTCTCAGAAATTATGCTGCAACAAACGCAAGTAACTACGGTTATTCCGTATTTCAACACATTTATAGAAAAATTCCCTTTACTGGAAAATTTGGCAGACGCGTCCATTGACGAAGTATTGCATTGCTGGTCTGGATTAGGCTATTACGCACGCGCTCGTAATCTGCATAAAGCGGCACAACTGATAGTTAAAAATGGACGATTTCCTGATACGTTACCTGAGCTTGTTGCTCTGTCAGGAATAGGTTTATCGACAGCGGGCGCTGTTTTGAGTATTGCCTTTAACAAAAGTCACCCCATTCTCGATGGCAATGTCAAACGCGTGTTAACTCGGTTCTATGCTATTTCAGGCTGGCCGGGACATACTCAGGTTGAAAGGCAGTTATGGGAAATTAGTACGCAGCTAACCCCCGTTGAGCGAGTAGCGGATTACACCCAAGCGATCATGGATTTGGGCGCAACCCTCTGCACACGCCGTAATCCAGACTGCGCTATTTGTCCTGTCAATACCTGCTGTAAAGCTAGACTCAGTGATACTGTTTCGGCGTATCCAATGGCCAAGCCAACCAAAATATTACCGGTAAAACAGCGGCTTTTTTTATTACTGATGGATCAAGATAAGCGGATATTACTGGAAAAAAGACCGCCAACAGGAATTTGGGGAGGACTATGGAGTTTGCCGGAGTTTGCCAATATTGAAGATGCAAATGCTTGGTGCCTAACAAAAAACATGCACATCATCAGCCAACGCGTCTTAAAACTCAAACGTCATACCTTCTCTCATTACCATTTAGACTACACCCCGCTATGTGTAAAAATTAAAAACCCTATAAATTTTGTGATGGAAGCCAATTTATCTGTTTGGTATAACGTTGAACAAACCAACAATCTGGGTTTGCCAACACCAATAAAAAGGCTGTTACAACCATTAAACAACGAGGAAAACAATGACTAGATTTGTACACTGTGAAAAATTAGGCAGAGACGCTGAAGGTCTTGATGTTCCGCCATTTCCAGGCGAGAAAGGTCAAGAAATATATGAAAAAATCTCCAAGCAAGCTTGGCAAGCTTGGTTAAGCAGACAAACCATGCTGATTAATGAAAATAAGCTAGCCAGTTTTGACCCTAAAGCCAGAGCCTATTTAGCAGAAGAAAGAAGCAAGTTTTTATTTGAAGGTAATGATGAAATGCCGACAGGCTATGTGCCGCCTAAAATTTGATTGCTGACTTTTTGCCATTACAGACAGGGTTGAAGCTATTCAGCCCTGTCTTAAAAGCTAACGCTTAGATTGACTTATATAATGTTAATGCCTTATTTAATTCGTCGGCTGATTTTTGAACATCACCAGAATTAGATAGGATTTGTGCCTGAATTACGAGGGCGTTAGCTTGTTTAACAATCGCGTCATGACCCGTAATTTTTTCGGCAGAAGAACGAGCGGCTTTTAAATGAAGACGAGCTGCTGAAAAATCGCTTTTGTTAACTTCAGCTAAACCTTGTTCAACATGTGCGATGGTTTCGCTAAGGCTTGACGCAGGGCTTTTAACTGCTTCTTCGGCTAATGCCGCAGTGCTGATTGCACCTAACGATATTGCCATGAAAAAAGATAGCACTGCATTTTTGATGATATTCATATTATTTAGAGCCTTTAAGTGATTACCAGACAGGGTCTGGAGGAAGTGTTGGAAGAAACTAGCCTTCCACCACCTATCATATAGGATTAAGTGGTGTTTTATGTGACGGTTTTTAAGTTTCTAGTCATTGAATATTTAGAGCACTCAATAAATGAACATTACCGCAGACGCAGAGGCGTGCTTATTTCAAGTTATCAGTGACATGCGGTTCGATCAGCTGGTACATGAGCTGGTGCATTTTTGGACTTGCTGCAATCACATTGCCAGATTGCAAGTAATTGTCATTAAAAGAGAAGTCCGTGACAACGCCGCCCGCTTCTTTAATTAATAAAATGCCAGCGGCCATATCCCATTCCATAATGCCTATCTCCCAGAATCCATCTAATCTTCCGGCGGCAACATAAGCCAAATCCAGAGCGGCTGCACCAGCTCGGCGAATGCCTGCGCATTCCATGGTTAATGTGCGGAACATGCCTACATAGGCGTTTAGATGCTGATCTGTCCTAAAAGGAAATCCGGTACCGATCAATGCGCCTTTCAAGGTGGTTTGTTGAGTGACTCTAAGTCGGCGGTTATTCAGCATAGCGCCACCGCCGCGTTTCGCGGTGAAGAGCTCGTCACGCAAGGGGTCGTAAATCACGCCAACTTCGAGTTTGCCTTTATGTTTTAAGGCAATTGAAACAGCGTATTGGGGGAAACCATGCAGGAAATTGGTAGTGCCGTCCAATGGGTCGATAACCCAGATGAAATCATTGCCTTGATGGCTGCCGCTTTCTTCGGCGAGGATAGCATGTTCTGGATAGGCGGCTTTGATGATGTTAATGATTTCGCGCTCGGCCATTCTGTCGACTTCACTGGCATAATCATTTTTACCTTTTTGGTCAACGCGCAGATGACCAATATTGTCGGAGGAACGAAGTATCAAGTCACCCGCGCTTCTTGCAGCACGGATGGCGGTATTTAACATGGGTTGCATAGTGCGGGATACTATAATTAAAGGGCTAATTAAAACGCTAGGATAGCAAATCTTTTGGTAAACTTTGCGATTTTTTCAAATAAGGGTAGTACGTTGCTGTCTCATATAAAAATTGTTCTCGTCGAAACAACGCATCCTGGAAATATAGGCGCTGTGGCCCGTGCGATGAAGAATATGAAGATAAATAACTTGTGGTTGGTTGCACCAAAAAGCTTCCCCAGTGCGGAGGCAACCGCGCGAGCTTCGGGAGCTGATGATGTTTTGGCAGCAGCGACGGTCTGCGAAAGTCTTCAGGAGGCGGTAGCAGATTGCCAGTTAGTCGTTGGCGCCAGTGCCCGATCCAGAGCGATTAGTTGGCCTGAAATTACGCCTAGAGCATGTGCTGAAAAAGTTGTAATTAACAAACCCGAGCAATCGGTGGCGATTGTTTTTGGTCGTGAAAATTCTGGGTTAAAAAACCATGAGCTGGACTTGTGTCATTTTTTACTACGAATTCCCTGCAATACTGAATACAGTTCATTAAATATTGCTGCCGCTGTTCAAGTCGTCTGTTACGAATTGTTTGTTGCAACCGGATTGCAACAAACAACGTTGCGAGTAGGTGATAAAGGGGAGTCTCCACTGGCAACCGTTGCAGAAATGGAATCTTTTTACACACATTTATATGAAGCATTAGCTGATATTGGTTTCATGCATCCTGATAAATCAAAATCCATCATGCGTCGCTTGCGACGTATTTATAACCGAATACAGCTAGACACCAAGGAGTTGGATATATTGAGAGGAATTTTAAGGATGTCGCAAGATAATCAGAAGAGTAAATAATATGTTAAATCGATTGAAAGAAGATATCGCCTGTGTATTTGAGCGCGACCCAGCAGCACAGTCGGTATTTGAGGTGCTGACAACTTATCCCGGAGTTCATGCTGTAATAGTTCACAGATTGAGCCATTACTGCTGGAAAGTTGGGTTCAAATGGCTGGCTCGGTTTATTGCCTATCTTAGTCGCTGGTGGACAGGCATTGAAATTCATCCTGGAGCTGAAATAGGTCGGCGATTATTTATTGATCATGGTATGGGGGTTGTTATTGGTGAAACAGCGGTTATTGGTGATGATTGCACGTTGTATCATGGTGTAACACTGGGGGGGACAACCTGGAAAAAAGGCAAGCGCCATCCAACTCTAAAAAATGGCATTGTAATTGGTGCTGGCGCGAAAGTACTGGGGCCTATCGAGATTGGTGCTGGTGCTAGAGTAGGCTCAAATTCAGTGGTGCTAAAATCAGTGCCAGCAGGTGCTACGGTTGTTGGCATTCCTGGGCATGTTGTTGATCCAACGGCAAAAAAATCGACAATTGCGCTTGATGAAGTGTCCGGAAAAATGGATTTCGATCCTTATGGTTTGACCGCAGACATGCCAGATCCAATTGCTTATGCGATCAATCGGATGTTGGATCATATTACTACCTTAGATAAGCAAATTGAAACGATGCAAAAAGCACTCAATGATGCTGGGATTAAGTGCCAGGAAACACCGATATGTACATTGGCTGGTTGTGAAATAAGTGACAGCTATAAGAAAGATAGTCATTGATGTGGTTCAACATACTAATTTCGTTATGTTTTTTTAGCATACTTCGGCTACATGCAATGGGTATAATAGTTGACTATTATGCTAGGTTATGTATAGTAACCGTACTTAAATGTTTTAATAAAAAAGGATGGATTTGTGCGCTTAACTACCAAAGGTCGCTATGCGGTAACGGCAATGCTTGACTTGGCTTTTCATAGTCAAATCCGGCCGGTTACACTAACAGAGATTGCCGCCCGTCAAACAATTTCTTTGTCGTATCTTGAGCAATTATTCGCACGTTTACGTCGTGCGGGGATGGTCAAGGGGGTGCGTGGGCCGGGCGGCGGTTACACGCTGTGTGGCTTTGCAAATGATATTAATATTGCCGATATTATTGCCGCTGTTGATGAACAAGTTGATGCAACCAGGTGCGGCGGTGAGGCTAACTGCCAAAAACACCAAGCCTGTCTGACACATGATTTATGGATGGGGCTGAGCGATCAGATTCGCGAATATTTAAAAGGTATCACACTCGGCGAGTTGCTTGAAAAACATCAAGTTCAAGACGTTGCCAAACGACAGGAGCAAGACGCTCAACGTGTTATTGAAGTCCATCGTCATGTCGTGGTTAATTCATTGATCTAAATGATCTACTTGGATTGCAACGCGACAACGCCAATTGATGAGAGGGTGTTGGATGCAATGTTACCCTTTCTTAAAACGTTCTATGGTAATCCTTCTAGCTTGTATCGCCACGGTAGAATTGTCCGGAGTGCTATAGACACTGCTCGCGAACAAGTTGCCGCTGCGTGTGATGCTAATGCCTCTCAGCTTATATTTACTAGTGGAGGTACTGAAGCCAATAATATGGTCTTGGCAACACTCTCACCTCATTCTCCCTTTGCTATTTCAGCCATTGAACATTCTTCGATAGCTGAACCAGCACACTATTTAAAAAATAAGGGACATGTGTTAACGATCATTGATGTTGATTCAGATGGTTTAGTCACTGGCGAGGCTATCGATAAGCTTGTCCGGCAGTCGCCTGAACTGGTTTCTATTATGCTGGCTAATAACGAAACCGGTGTAATTCAACCGATTGAGAAAACTACTGAACGATTAAAAGCTAATAATATCAGAGTGCATACCGACGCCGTTCAGGCATTTGGAAAAATGCCTATATCCTTCAATCGATTAGGTGTTGATTTGATGTCGCTATCCAGTCATAAAATCTATGGTCCTAAAGGCTGTGGTGCGTTGGTATTTGGCAAAAACACACCAATAAAACCGCTGGTGTTCGGTGGCGGACAGGAGCAGGAACTAAGAGCCGGAACAGAAAATGTTGCCGCTATCGTTGGTTTTGGAAAAGCCGCCGAACTCGCTCAAGCTGAACTGGTTGAACGTAATAAACATGTACTTTGCCTTAAACAGATTCTGGAAAGGGCGTTGACTGATATTCCAGGGTTGACCATTTTTTCGCAAAACGCTAATCGGCTGCCTAATACAGTTCAGTTTGGCATTCAAAAAATCGATGGTGAAATGCTGTTAATGAAGCTGGATCAGAAAGGCATTGCCGTGTCCAGTGGATCAGCCTGCGCTAGTGGCATTGATAAACCTAGTTCAGTGTTGACCATGATGGGAATTACTAACGAGCAGGCCAAAACAGCAATCCGCATTAGTTTGGGGAAAATGAATACTGAGATAGAAGTATTCGAATTTATTAATTTACTACGCGGCTTGGTTTGCTAAATATCAATAAGTTTAAAGAGGTTATTATGTCTGTTTCTCTCACGGAAAGTGCGGCTCGACAAATTAAAAAACAATTGGAAAAACGTGGAAAAGGTATCGGTTTAAAACTGGCTATAAAAAAATCAGGTTGCTCCGGTTATGCTTATGTACTGGATTATGCCGATTATCTTGAAGAAAGTGACGCCGTTTTCGAAAATTTTGGTGTGAAAGTGGTAGTAAAAGAAAGTGATTTAATTATTGTCGGCGGGATAGAGTTGGATTATCGTCGAGAAGGTATTAACGAAGCTTTCCAGTTTAATAATCCTAATGTCAAAGGAACTTGTGGTTGTGGTGAAAGTTTCTCAGTGAGTTAAGGTTATATCGTGGGACGGATAGTTATTTTTACAGACGATCCTGGCTGGCACGGCAAGCAGTTACAGCTTGCGTTTACAGCACGGGGTTATGACAGTGATTTTGTATCGTTAACAGAATGTCGTTTTCGTATAGCTCTTGGTCAGTTGCCACTGATTATTCTAGGTTTTGAGCAGACTTTGCCTGATGCTGCTTTTGTGCGCGGAGTGCCCGGAGGCTCACTGGAGGAAGTCGTATTCTATCTGGGTATCCTTCATGCGTTAAAAGCGATGGCTATCCCTGTTTATAATGATGGTCATGCGGTGGAGCGTAGTGTTGACAAGGGCATGACCAGTTTTTTATTGCATAACGCGGGGTTACCTACTCCGTTGACGTGGGTATTGCGAAATCGAACCGATGCCCTAGCCTTTGCTGAACATGAGTTAAAAAAAGGCCATTTGTTGATAAGTAAACCGCTGTTTGGTTCGCAAGGTGAAGGAATTCAGCGTATTGAAAAAATGACTGATTTAATTTGGTTGACCAGTAGTCATGGTGTTTATTACCTACAGCGCTTTGTGCATTGTGCAGGTGAAGGATTTTCCGATAATCGCGTATTTGTCATTAACGGTCGTGCTGTTGCCGCCATGCGGCGGCGCGGTAAATACTGGTTAAATAACGTTGCTCGGGGCGCAACTTGTGAGCGAATAGGATTGAGCAAAGAGTTGACAGAATTAGCCGTTAAATCAGCGGCAACTTTAGCAATGGATTATGCCGGTGTCGATATTATTCAGGATCAGGATGGGCATTACACGGTTATTGAAGTTAATAGTATTCCAGCATGGAAAGGCCTAGAAAGTGTTTGTGATGTTCATGTTGCGCAATTGTTGGCAGACGATTTAATCAATCGCTGTATTGAAAATAGACATGACATCATTCCGACAACGTTGTGATTTCGCCTGTTCAACTTAAAGCACTTTACCTGCAAGCCTGCGAAGTTGAATTGCAGGCATTTAAGCCGGGTAATGTTAGCGTCTATGCTGATGGGCATGGCATGACGTTAGCCGACTTTAGAATCAGTGCCGAAGTCAGCTCAACGCCGCTGTGTAATCCAGGTTATTGTCTGGGTGAAAAAATATTTTATGCCGTTAAAGCGACGCGTGAAGCTGTGGGCTGTAATACCAATCTCGGTATCATTTTATTATGCGCGCCATTGATTCAGGCGATTAGCCAAAAAAATGTGAATGTAACCATGAGAGAGGCGTTACATCAGGTTTTGTCGACAACCACAATAGCTGATGCCGATTGGGTTTTTAAAGCGATTACCCTCGCATCGCCAGGCGGTTTAGGTTCGTCAGACCAGCAGGATGTAAATAATAAAGCGGCTGTTTCGTTAACTGAAGCGATGGCATTAGCAGCTGCAAAAGATCGTATTGCATTGCAGTACGTCACCGATTACAGAGATATTCTCGATTTTTCTGTTTCACTGTATTACAATGCCCTGAGTAGATGGGGCGATCAAAATTGGGCGGCAGTGGCAGTTTATGTCAATTTCTTATGTCTCAATCCTGATAGCCATATCGAAAGAAAATACGGCAATCAATATTCTGAAGTGGTAGCTGACAAAATGATGTTGGTCAGCAAAGCATTATCAGATACAGACCACCCCGATTCTATTCTGCCATTGCTTTATTGCATAGATCAGGATTTAAAAGCTATAAATGTAAATCCTGGCACTACGGCAGATATCACCGTAGCAACGGTTTTTGCAGTATTTTTAGAAGACTTTATTGAGTCTTCAAATGAATTTGTTAAAACAAACAAATAAGGAGACACGCAAGTGTCAATATTAGCTCAAATTTTTTCAACTTTTTCTTCACAGGGGAAAACAAAAATGGCGAAAATCAATAAAATGATGGTTGGTGAATCTTTAGTTGGTGAGGGCAACGAAATTGCTCACATTGACTTAATCATTGGGCCACGCGGTTCAGCTGCTGAAACAGCTTTTGCAACTGCTTTAACAAACAACAAAGATGGTTTTTCTACTTTGTTAGCTGTTGTTGCACCTAACCTGATGGTTAAACCTGCGACTATTTTGTTCAACAAAGTAACTATCAAAGGTTCTAAACAAGCTGTTCAAATGTTTGGCCCAGCACAACGCGCTGTTGCTATGGCTGTTGCTGATTGTGTAGAAGACGGTACTATCCCAGCTGACGAAGCTGATGATTTGTTTATCTCTGTTGGTGTGTTCATTCACTGGCAAGCTGAAGATGATGCAAAAATTGAATCTTTCAACTATGCAGCAACTAAAGAAGCTCTGAAACGCGCTGTAGCGGGTACTCCAACGGCTGCTGAAGTTGTAGCTGGCAAAAAAGAAGCAAAACACCCATTCGCAGTTAATAACGAAGCATAAGCTTTAAGTTTATCGAATGTTAAAAATACCTCGGCTTGCCGGGGTATTTTTTTGTCTATAGACTTTCAATTTGTTCGCAATTAATCGCCCCTGAATGCAAGCTGCTTGCAATAAGTGCTTGTTGCACGCCAATTTTTTTTAACAGCATTAAGTCGGAAATATTTCTTATGCCGCCGGCGGCAATAATGTGTTTTTGTGGATATAGTCTGCAATATTGAGTTAATTTATCCAGATCAGGTCCCTTTCCGCTACCGACCTGTGTCAATGTCATGATAATGATTTTCTCTGGCCAAAGATTCGAGCAGGAAAACAAATATTCAGCTCCTAAAGCGCCAGTCTTCGAATAATCGAGAGATAGAATAAAGCGATTATTGAATTTTTTAAGCTCAAAAATGGTTTCGTTTGAATAGGACTCACTGCCTAACACAGGCAGATAATTGTCTGGAACGATCTGATGCGGATCATATTGCTGATAACCTTTATCTATCCAAAATAATACGTTTGGAAAATAGGCTAGCAGAGTCTTAATTAATTCATTATGGTTGCCTTGACCCAGAATAGAATTCAAATCAGCAATATAAAAAGTATCAAACGCATATAATCTTAAGAAGGCTTTAACAATCTCATAACTATCTGATGAGTGACATAACGAGGATTGGATGGGCTGATAATGTTCGCGATTACCTTGTCGAGCATGCACGACAACACCGTCTTTTAGATCAATAACAGGGATTATTTTCATCAATAAACAGTTATGAAAGTTTTAATTTTTGAGTATATCACCGGCGGCGGTTTTAATAAGCGAGTGTTGCCTGACACATTGGCGCAGGAAGGCATGTTAATGCTGCAAGCTTTGCTTGATAACTTTTCTAAACTAAGTGACATTAAACCGATTGTCATGCTGGATAGTCGATTAACTGGTCGCTTGTGTACTGAACATATCGACGTTGAGATTATTAACCCTAGGCATGATAGTCACGAAGAATTTTTGCGTTTGGCAACGCAGTGTGATGCCGTTTGGCCGATAGCTCCTGAATTTGACGAAATCTTGAAGACGTTATGTCAGATGATTACACCGAGTACGTTATTATTGACCTCACCTGCCAGCGTAGTTGCAATAACCGGAAATAAATGGCTCACTTACCAACACCTTATTAAACATCATATAGCGACCGTGTCTACTCAACTTCTGCACTATAGTGACTTTTACCGAGGTGATTGGATAATTAAAGCGCTTGATGGGGCGGGATGCAGTGATAGTTATTTAATCACAGATCAACAAGATTTTGATAATGCCTTAAATTTAGCTGGGAAATTTATTATTCAGCCTCATTTGCAAGGTAAAAAAACCAGTTTATCCTGTTTATTCAAACAAGGCACAGCATGGCTATTGTCTGTTAATTTGCAACGCTTCAATATAATCAATAAGCAATATCAACTGGTAGAAATTATCGTCAATCATAATCAAAATCAGGATTTATATCAGGATTTATATCAGGGTCTGGCAGATGATATCGCCCGCGCGTTGCCTGATCTGTGGGGCTATGTCGGTATTGATTTAATCGAAACGGCTGAACAAACTTTCGTATTGGAAATAAATCCACGATTGACTACCTCATTTGCAGGTATTTATGCGGCGCTCGGTATTAATGTTGCCGAACAAGTATTACGTTTATTGAAAAGCGCTCCTGATGTCAAAACCATATACAACAAATCCATAAACATTAAGATAAATCAATAAGATACCAATGATAAGCATAGGTTGGGATATTGGTGGTGCACATGTAAAAGCTGCCGTAGTGAATCAAACTGGAGAAATTACCAGAATTTTTCAACAGCCGTGCCCATTATGGAAAGGGCTGGAATATCTTCGGTTGGCGGTTAAGGCAATCATGCAGGCATTGCCGCCAAGCCAATATCGCCATGCCATCACAATGACGGGAGAATTGGTTGATTTATTTGCCGGCAGGGAAGACGGTGTCCGGCAAATCATCAATATCATGAGTGAACAGTTAAACAATGATGGGCTATTAATATTTGCTGGACAATACGGCTTGTTAAATATTGCAAACATTGACGAGAAATATTATCAGGATATTGCATCATTAAACTGGTTAGCTAGCGCACAGTTTGTGGCGCAAAAAACAGGTAAAGGTCTTTTTGTTGACATAGGGAGTACCACTACCGACATACTCTTACTTAACGATGGCAAAGTGCTGGCAAAAGGCTATACAGATTATCAGCGCTTAATCTCCCGGGAGCTTGTATACACCGGTATTGTCAGAACCGCCGTTATGGCTGTCGTGCAAACCGTGCTTGAGGGCGATCAGAACATCGGCATAATGGCAGAGTATTTTGCTACGATGGCTGATGTCTACCGGCTCACCGGTGAGCTTAATGAAGCGCATGATCAAACTGAAACAGCCGACGGCGCTGCAAAAACGCTTGATGCCAGTGCTAGGCGGCTAGCAAGGATGATAGGCTGCGACTTTTATGCCGATGAATTGCCACGTTGGCAACAATTTGCAGTCAATATACGCGCTCAGCACATACAACAAATTAAAATAGCTTGCGAACAGCGCATAACATCTGCCAATTTGTCTCAAAACAGCCCATTGATTGGTGCCGGAGTTGGGCAGTTTCTGGTCAAGGAATTGGCACAACGGCTAAATCATCCCTATCTGAATTTTTCAGAGTTATGTCATTTCCCTTTAACACAGACAGAAATGTCACCAGCAGATTGCGCGCCTGCCGTTTCTATTGCTTACTTGTTGTATGACTATAGCTATTATGCGTCCTGAGCTTGTTTGGAGCGCCGATATTACCTATAGACTTTCAGATAAATAATTTCCATTTTGTAAAAAAATTATTTTTAATCAACATGTTATAGAGGTATCAGTGGAATTTATTTATCTGAAAGTCTATACATGCGGTAGTAAGGTAGTGAAAGTTCCATCACTATTTATTATCTTTATTTTCTTAAATAAGAATCATTTGCATTTAAGTGTATTTTTGCAGTATAGTTTGCTCAAACAAATTAATTACAGGCTATGACTATGAAACTTAAACGCAAACTATTTTTATCTACCAGCATGCTGGCGACATCATTGGTGGCTCTAAGTGTGCCGGTAAATGCGCTTGAAAAACCCCGGACGATGGAAGATATGTGGAAAATTATCCAGGCGCAGCAAAAACAGATTGACGAGATGAAGGCGATAATACCGCCAACATCAGCAACAACTCAAAATACAACAGCACCTGGCGATGTAAAAAAACTGGAGCGTAAGACAGATGTGTTAAGTGAGGAAGTAGAAAAACTGCGTACTAATCTGGCAATTCCTGAAGAAGCTAAATATAAAAGTGCTTACGGCTTAGGCCCTGCGGCATCGAAGGTGTATCAGGTGGGCAGAGGTTTATCTATTGGCGGTTACGGCGAGGGTAATTATCAGGCCATCACAGATGATAAAGGTACCGGTAAAAATAATGCTGACCTTGAAAGGCTAGTTTTGTATACCGGTTATAAATTTACCGACCGCATTCTTTTCAACAGCGAACTTGAATTTGAACACGCCACCACAGGTGAAGGCTCGGAAGAAAAAGGTGAAGTGTCGGTAGAATTTGCCGCGTTAGATTTTTTCATTGACCCCCTTGCCAATATCAGAGCGGGTATGGTGTTAATGCCTATGGGTTTTATCAACCAGATTCACGAACCGCCGTTTTATTTTGGCAATAACCGCCCAGAAGTGGAGCGTCGCATTATCCCCAGCACTTGGCGTGAAATTGGTGTCGGTTTGTTTGGCCAGATTACCCCTGACCTGACTTACACGGCTTACATCGTCAATGGATTAAATGCAACAGATTTTAGTTCAAGCGGCATTAGGGACGGTCGCCAAGCCGGCAGTCAAGCAACCGCTGAAGATTTCGGGCATGTCCTGCGTATGGATTACACGCCTAGCTACCTGCCCGGTGTTTCAGTTGGCGGTTCGGCCTATGTCGGCAATTCAGGACAGGATCAGGCCTTTGGCGGTAAAAAAGTGGATGTTTTTACACAACTTTATGAAGGCCATTTGCAATGGAAATATCGTGGCCTAGAATTCCGTACCCTAGGTTCATGGGGGCATATTGATGATGCGAACATACTCAGTGCTGCCGCAGGTAAAACCATAGGCTCAGAAAATTACGGATGGTATAGTGAAATCGGGTATGACGTACTACCTTTGTTAGTACCCGAAACCCTTCAGTATCTTGCGCCATTCTTCCGTTATGAACAAATGGACACTATCGCCAGAGCGCCCAGCGGCTTTGCCGACGATTTATCGCAAGACCGACAAATTTATCAATTTGGTTTACAATACAAACCCATCCCCAATGTGGTCATCAAAGCCGATTACCGTAATTTCACGGCAAAACAAGGTAGCTTGCCTGATGATTTCAACTTGGGCTTTGGCTTTATTTTTTAACGCTAATTCTAAAATCACACACTAACATGCCGCTGTGACCGCCAGAGGGATATTTCGATAATACGAAATATCCCTCTGGCGGTTTTGTTTGGGATTGCTAGCTTGCCAACGGATACCCATGAAATCAGTCAAATCCATACTTTTATTCCTACTGCTTTGTGCAGTGCAATCCAGTTTTGCCACCATTTTTTACAGCAAAAATGAAGCGATGGAACTGGCCTTTGGTAAAGGAACGCCGGTCGAGTCGTTGTCATTATTCCCTGACGACAATGAAGCTAGGCTCATTCAAGAAATTGCTAAAACTAAACTAGAGTCCGGCTTGTTTACTTTTTATGTTGGCAAGGAGCAACAAAAAATCCTGGGTTATGCCGCGATTGAAACCAGTACCGTGCGAACTAAACCGGAAACTTTAATGATTGTCCTGACCCCAGAAGGTGAGCTGCGCAATGTTTATACGCTTGCCTTTCACGAGCCGCCAGAATATCTACCGCCTCAGCGTTGGTATGACAAACTGATTAAGCGTCCTCTCGCCGAAATGGATTTTAACAAGGGCGTAGATGGTATCAGTGGCGCGACACTTAGTACACGATCGGCATTAACCAGCATTCGAAAAGTCATGGCAATTTATCAAGTCATGCTAAAAAACAAAGGCAACCACTGATGCGTTACTTTCTAACGGGTGAACAGCAACGCAAATCCTTGCTAAATGCACTGGTACTGATGTTTCTAGGCTATGTTGCATTATTGTGGATAAGTAATGCAATGATGTATTTTCATCACATGGATTTAACACCGGCATCGGTGGTTGCTTATTATTTAGGTTCTGAAGAACAATTTACCCAGCCACGTAGCTATCAGGGGATGTTGGAAGTATCGCATTTTCATTTATTTGCCATGGGTATGCTGATAGTGACATTGACGCATTTAATGCTGATGACTCAGTTTTCAATACGTTTGAAAATCTGGTTAAGTGGCTTGACCTACTTCTCTGCGTTAGCAGATGAGGCGGGTGGCTGGCTGGTAAGGTTTGTCGATCCGATCTTTGCTTATTTTAAAATCGCTTCGTTTCTTTTGTTGGAGCTTTCATTGGCGTTATTATTAATTGCCGTATCGATGTCACTTGTTCAAGCCAGATTCCAGCCACGACAAAGCGGCGCAAATAAAAATCAATAAATTTAAAAAATAGCGCTAACTGACATTAAAACTGCGGTAAGGCAACTCGCAAAAAATTTGCATAAGTCGTTGGCTGAACGGAGTCGAAGCCAACAACCTCTACTTCGACAACGCTCAGCACAAGTCCACCCAGCCAACAGTGGTTTATTTTTTGGATTGCCTAAGTTTGCGTTGTTAAGAATTACTCAACCTTTTGCACATCAAAAACGGTTCCGTGAACTGCAATAACCTTTACTTTGGTATTAATATCGCAATCATCACCGTGAACTTTCCATATAGAATCATCTGCTTTTATTTTGCCCTGCCCATTTTCTATTGCTTCGTACAAATCAAAAATCCGACCGACATATTGGGCACCGCGCTTGTTTAGTAAAGGATGGTCTGATGTTGTGGTTGGTTTTTTTACCAAAAATTTCCAGGTAACAATCGCAGCAATCGACAACAGCGAAAATAACAAGATTTGTGTGTCCAAGCGGATTGACGGCATAGCCCATATCAAGCCTCCCGTTACCAGTCCAGCGGCAGCCATCCACAAGAAAAAAAATCCGGACACCAGCATTTCTATCACTAAAAACACCAATGCCAAGACCCACCAATACCAAAAAACAAAGGTCAACTCATTCATCACTAAACCTTTTTGCTCATGGCTTGTTTCGCCAATTCGGTAATTCCACCTAACGCGCCGATGACGCTGGACGAATCTAGCGGCATAAAAATCAGTTTGCTGTTGTCGGCGGAGGCAATATCTTTTAATGCCTCGATATATTTTTGTGCGACAAAATAGTTAATAGCCTGGATATCCCCTTTGCTAATTGCTTCAGACACCATTAACGTGGCTCTTGCTTCTGCTTGTGCGAGTCTTTCCCGCGCATCAGCATCGCGGTAAGCCGCTTCTTTGCGCCCTTCTGCATCCAAAATAGCCGCTTGCTGGGCGCCTTCCGCACGCAAAATCTCGGACTGCCTTAAACCTTCGGCTTCCAGTATCGACGCACGTTTTAGACGCTCGGCTTTCATTTGTCGCCCCATAGCTTCCACTAAATCTTTAGGTGGCGCAATGTCTTTTATTTCAATCCGCGTGGCTTTAATGCCCCAAGGCGTGGTGGCATCATCAACAACCATTAATAGTCTGGCATTAATATCATCGCGACGAGACAGCAACTCATCCAAATCCATAGAACCCATTACGGTACGGATATTGGTCATCACCAGATTTAAAATAGCCCAGTCGAGTTTGCTAACTTCATAAGCGGCCTTTGCCGCATCCATCACTTGATAAAAAACCACGCCATCAACAGTAACCATCGCGTTATCTTTGGTAATTACTTCCTGTGATGGCACATCCATGACCTGTTCCATCATGATCATTTTTTTACCGATACGGTCGATAATCGGGATGATAATATTTAAACCTGGCGTTAAGGTATTGGTATATTTACCAAATCGCTCAACGGTGTATTCCATGCCTTGCGGAACGGATTTAACGCTCATAAATACCAGCAAGATAGCAAAAACAAATAACATCAGAACAAATACACCAAAACCGCCCATAACGCCTCCTGATTGGTCATATTAAAAGTTTATAAAAGTTTTTTAGGCACGAAAATACGCCTTGCTTTAAACTGCCCTACGTCAAACAATCCTTGCGTGAAACTTAAGCCTATAAATAATTCAGGGCATTAGCCACTAAATTCATTAAAATAGGGTTAGCTGGAGTTACTAGGAGTGTATCGGACTTATAAATAATTGAATAGTAAAGATTTAATTTTTATGGATGATTAAATTTAGCTATAGTTACATACCCTAGATGTTAATACTAACGAAATTTATCTTCTGCAAATTTTTAACCTATTGTTTTTATTAAAA